>JABDQM010000112.1 GCA_013042315.1 Flavobacteriaceae bacterium
GAGTTAAATGGCACCTTGTATCTACCGGTTGGGTACGATAAGAATTCAGGAGAAAAAATGCCAATGATTCTATGGGCATATCCCAGAGAGTACAAGGATAAAAACAGTGCCTCGCAGAATACTCAAAACCCGAATGAATTTACTTATCCCTACTGGGGTTCTCCGGTATATTGGGTGACCAAAGGGTACGTGGTGTTAGACGATGCTGCCTTTCCCATTATCGGGGAAGAGGAAGAGCAACCCAATGATACCTTTAGAGGGCAGTTGGTTGCCAATGCAAAAGCTGCTATAGATGCAGTAGACGCGATGGGGTATATAGACCGAAACCGTGTTGCGGTTGGAGGCCATAGCTATGGGGCATTTATGGTAGCAAATTTACTGTCTCATTCCGATCTTTTTGCTGCCGGGATAGCCCGAAGTGGAGCCTATAATAGAACGCTCACCCCTTTCGGGTTTCAAAGTGAAGAACGAAATTACTGGGAAGCACCTGAGATCTATTACACTATGTCCCCCTTTATGCATGCCGATAAGATGAAGACCCCTCTTTTAATGGTGCATGGAGTGGCCGATAATAATTCGGGGACTTATCCAATGCAAAGCGAACGTTATTTCAATGCATTAAAAGGCTTGGGGGCTACCGTGCGCTTGGTGATGCTCCCCAAAGAAAGTCATGGATACCGAGCTAAAGAGAGCATTCTTCACCTTCTGTGGGAACAAGATCAATGGCTTGAAAAATACGTGAAAAATAAAGGTGCTGAGACGGAGGAAGGAACCCGTTAGGCGGAATATTTTACAAGTATTTCTCATAAGAGTTAACCTCCACTTTCGCCTTTAAGTCGTGCAGCAGGTTGTACAGACCAAAAAATGTTCTGTTGATATAGAGAAAATGCCTTGATCCCCTATTGCCATTCATCTTTCGAATGTGCTCGTCCTTGGAGTATTGCTGACTGAGGTCTGCTATTCGTCCCCAGAATTCATCAGATCCAAAGTCAAAATTTTTCCGCTGAAAAGGCAGAGTAAATAAGGTCAGCAGTTCTTTGAAAAGGGCTTTGAAAAATACACGCTCTTCTGCAGTATCCATAGGAGTGAGTATTTCGAGTTCCACTAATTTTTTTTCGAACAACTCCTCATTCTCAATGACCTCTTTTTGCGCGAGCTCAAAATACGGGATATAAAATTCGTCCGGCACTTCCTTCACACATCCAAAGTCGATCGCAATTAGCTTGTGCTCATCACTGATCAGGAAATTTCCCGGATGCGGATCGGCATGGACCTTTCTAAGGCCGTGCATCTGATACATATAAAAATCCCAGAGGGTCTGACCCAGCTGATTCCCGGTTTCAGATGAAAATGGTGTACTGGCAAACTCACTGAGATGCGTCCCCTCCATCCAATCCATTGTGAGAATTTTTTCACTAGATAGATCTTTGTAATACGTTGGGAAAACGAGGTTTGGAATGTGTTGGCATGCCTTGGAAATTTCCTGACTCTGTTCCAACTCCAGAATGTAGTTGGTTTCTTCGAGTAGTTTGTCCTCAACCTCCTTAAAATATTTTTCCGAATCCTTGCCTTGCAGGTTAAACATGCGGGTCGCGATCGGTTTTACAAGAGCGAGATCCGAAGAAATGCTATCCGCTACCCCCGGATACTGGATCTTTACGGCCAGTCTTTTTCCCTCTTTTTCAGCCCTGTGAACTTGCCCTATACTGGCAGCATTGATAGAGTCCTGTTCAAACGAATCAAATATGTCTTCAGGATAAGAACCCAGGTATTTATTAAAAGTTTTACGTACCAGAGGAGCCGACAAGGGTGGTACAGAAAACTGGGAGAGAGAAAAGCGCTCAACGTACGCCCTTGGGAGCAGGTTCTTTTCCATACTCAACATTTGTGCAACTTTTAGAGCACTTCCTTTGAGGCTTTTAAGTCCGTCGTAAATATCCGAGGCATTGTTTTCGTTAAGTTCGTCCTTTGAGCTTTCGCCATTGACCAGCTTTTTGCTGTAGTATTTTACATAGTTACCCCCTACCTTAACACCAGTCTTCACCAGTTTTCCGGCCCTTTCAATTTTACCTGTTGGAATTTTATCAATTGTCTTCATCCTTTGCTTTTAAGGGGATAAGGCTTCTTAGGCCATGTTTTCTTTATAGAGAAATTTACCGAAGTCGAGTATACTGTCTAAAGGTGTGTTATCAAATACGTCAAAGACGGTTTGGACCGATTTCTCAATGGCCACATCAGTCTTTTCAAATCCAGGAGAGGAATCTTCACTCCAGAATTTGAGAAGAAATAAAAATTGCAGCCAGGCACCTTCAGAAAAGAGGGACGGATTGTGTTGTGAAATTTTAAATGGCTTTTCTGCATTTCCGTCCTCAATCAGGTCTTTTGCAAAATTTTTAACCAATGGGCGTAATTGTTTTAATTGCTCCATTTGCCTGAGCATGAAATTGTTTTCCTGTAAGCTGAAGAGCACATAACTCCTATTGAGGTTTAATATCTCAAAGAATGTAAAAAAGAAGGAAAGCATCTTGTCTTTGTTGCTGTACTGCTCGTAATCTTTATTTTTCTCCAGGGCTTCAATGCTATTTTTGAAAAACATTTTCCAGATACTTTTCTGCAAACTTTCCAAAGAGCCAAAATACTTATAGAAGTCTTCTTCAGTTGTATCGATGGACTTACAAAATTTATACACTGAAACCGGTCTTTTTTCATGTTCCAGCACATATGTCATGTAGGCTGATACTATTTTTTTTTCTGGATCTGTTTTAGTCGATTTTTTAGCTGCCATTACTTGAGCTTTTTTGTTTAAGCAAATTTATTATTATTTAAACTATAATACTGTTAATTATTTGAGAATTAGGGATAAATTAAAAAAGCGCGTCACCTGAAGGTAAACGCGCTTTCTAACAACCTAACCAATTAATAAACAAACTGATTACTAAAATCAAAAAAACTTTTTCATAGCAATGATTCCATCGTAATCACAAGCAAATATAAATAATGTTTATCTTATTTCAATTTATTTTAAACAAAAAGATTTGTTAAAGTTATTCCACTGAGCGAATTTGAACAATTAAATGTCAGTTTGTCACTTCTGTCGGCAATGGTACTTTTTTTGTTCCTGCAATGGGGAATTAAAAAAATTTAAAAATGGCAACAGGTAAAATCAATGTTTCTGTAGAGAATATTTTCCCTCTGATCAAGAAGTTCCTTTACAGTGATCATGAGATATTCCTTAGAGAATTAATATCAAACGCAACGGATGCAACTTTAAAGTTGAAACATCTCACTTCTATAGGAGAGGCTAAAGTAGAATACGGCAATCCGATGATTGAAGTGAAAGTCGATAAAAAGGCAAAAAAACTTCACATCATCGACCAGGGTATTGGAATGACTCAGGAAGAAGTGAAGAAGTATATTAATGAGGTGGCTTTTTCAGGAGCCGAGGAGTTTCTGGACAAATACAAGGATGCTGAAAAAGATTCCGGCATTATAGGACACTTTGGTCTTGGGTTCTACTCCTCCTTTATGGTAGCAAAAAAAGTGGAAATCCACACCAAAAGCTACAAGGATGAGCCCGCTGCGCATTGGAGCTGCGACGGCACGCCTGAATTTACACTGAAAAAAGGAAAGAAAGACAGCAGAGGAACAGAGATTATTCTCCACCTGGCCGATGATTCAGAAGAATTCCTTGAAGAAACTCGTATCCGTGAATTGTTGACCAAGTACAACAAGTTCATGCCAATTCCAATCAAGTTTGGTACTCGTACTGAGACTTTACCAAAGCCAGAAGGCGCCAAAGAAGAAGATCCGGCTCCAACTAAAGAGGTAGATGACATCATTAATAACCCAAAACCGGCCTGGACAAAAAAACCGGCAGATCTTGCGGAAGAGGACTACAAGAATTTTTACAGAGAACTGTATCCTATGCAGTTTGAAGAACCCCTCTTTAACATTCATCTGAATGTGGACTATCCTTTTAATCTAACGGGGATTCTTTACTTCCCCAAACTCACCAATGACCTCAACATTCAAAAAGACAGGATACAATTATATCAAAATCAGGTCTTTGTAACAGATAATGTGGAAGGCATAGTTCCAGAATTTCTAACTATGCTCCGTGGCGTGATCGATTCACCCGATATTCCCTTAAATGTCTCACGCTCCTATCTGCAGGCCGACGGTGCAGTAAAGAAGATCGCTTCTTATATATCAAGAAAAGTAGCTGACAAGCTTAATTCGCTGTTTAAGGATAATCGCGAGGACTTTGAGGCAAAGTGGAATGATATCAAGATCGTCATTGAATACGGGATGCTTTCAGAAGAAAAGTTTTTTGAAAAATCAGATGCCTTTGCGCTTTACCCAACCGTTGACGGTACCTATTACACTTTTGAAGAATTAAAAGAGAAGATAGCGCCAAATCAAACCGACAAAGACGACAAACTGGTGGTCTTGTACGCATCGGATAAGGAAGCACAGCACAGTTATATTGAAGCTACCAAAACTCAGGGCTATGAAGTTCTGCTTTTGGATTCGCCAATCGTTGGACATCTCCTTCAAAAATTGGAAACATCAAAGGAAAATGTATCATTCGCAAGAGTAGATGCTGATCACCTCGATAATCTGATCAAAAAGGATGACACCAAGATCAGTAAGCTTTCAGATGAGGAAAAGGAGAAACTGAAAACCCAGATCGAAGAAGCACTTGGAGAGAAAGGGTATACCGTTCAACTCGAAACGATGGACAGTAGCGCTGCACCATTTATCATTACAGAGCCCGAATTTATGCGCCGTATGAAAGAAATGCAGCAAACTGGGGGTGGTGGAATGTTTGGAATGGGCAACATGCCCGATATGTTTAATCTGGTGGTAAATACCAATCACGAGCTGGTAGGAGAAATTCTAAATACAAAAACTGCCAAGAAAAGGGAGCGACTCATCAATCAATCCCTCGATCTCGCGAGGCTTTCCAAAGGACTTTTGAAAGGGGAAGCACTTACCAATTTCATCAAACGCAGTTATGAGATGGTAAAATAGATTATATTTCCATAGAAGAAAAAAGATCGCCCTTATCCGGCGATCTTTTTATTTTTACAACATGAATGAACCCTGGCACCTCTATCTAATGGCTGCTATGTACTTTTTAGCAGGCGTTATGCACTTTATCAAACCTAAGGCCTATATGCGCATTATGCCAAGTTACCTCCCCTCCCACCGGGAATTGGTTTATCTCAGTGGAATAGCCGAGATCATCCTTGCAATTGGCCTATGTTTTCCTCAGACAAAAGCACTGTCTATATGGGGAATTATTTTAATGCTATTGGTCTTCCTCCTGGTGCATTTCTACATGCTGAAAGGAGAAAAGGAAGCTGCGGGAATTCCAAAATGGATACTGATCCTGAGAATACCGTTGCAGTTTGGTCTGATGTATTGGGCCTTCTGGTATCTTTAGCTATTAAGTTTCAGATCTCCTTAAATCAGAGTTCGGGTTTAGAGCACAATTCTCCTTTTGTTCCAGTTTCTTTTAAACCAAAGTATTTGCAAGCTAAAACAAAGGATGAGTGCCATCATAGAATAAACGAGAACCTCTGAGTTGCCAATATTGGGTAAAAACTGACCGGCACTTGAAAGAGTCTCTGAGATCAACAATTTATAGGTATCAATTTCTTCTACTCCGAGTCC
>JABDQM010000113.1 GCA_013042315.1 Flavobacteriaceae bacterium
ACCTGCATATTGTCAAAGATCGGTTTGGCCCTAAAATCGTCTTCCTCACGGGAAATTTGATACAGATAATTCATGGGCACCCAGGCGCGCTCTTGCGCTCCGATGGCGATCCCGATAGGATTATTCATGGGGAGATCTTCCACGGTCTTAAAGAATTGTTGCTGCAGCAACCAAAGTCCGCTCGCCGAGCTCACCCAGAGCTTATCGTTCCGCCCTTCGGCATCATAGGTGACGTATATTTCGTTGATTTGTTTAAAATCGAGCTCCTCTACCCTATGCGCCTCATTGGCCCCGTAGATAGTGCGCGGCTCAGTTTCCAGATCTTTCAGATGATAGAGTTTACCCTTTTGGGTCCCTGCAAAAAATTCGTTATTCTGATCCACGTGAAGAGCCGTTACCAGGTCTTCTTCCATAGGAATAGTCCTTTCCAATCTAAGACCGTCTTCAGTAAGTAGATACACATAGAGGGCATCATTGCCCAGCAGAAGATGATCATCATGGATCAATAAGCTTCTCCCGCCGCTGACATTCAACCTCTTTACGAAGCTGTCAGAACTCTGATTGTATTGGAATAAGCCGTCAAGCGGACTAAGCACCCAGATGCCTCCCTCTGGATCTTCCGCAATCTGCAGTTCTTGAGCGGAAGTGGATTCGGAAAAGGCGTATGATCTAAAGCCCTCTTTCCCCATTCGGCCAATACTGTGATTGGATTGACTGATCCAGATCTTCCTGTTTTTACTCTGTAAGCTATTGTTTGGATAGAAGGGCAGGGTGTCGTTTTCTGAGAGAGAACCCTGCACCACAGCCTCGATACAGGCCTGGTGTGTAAATTCTTAACCTGATAGATCCCCAGATCATTGACAAAGAGGAGACTGTCCCCGTGCTTATTCAGTTTGTGGATAAACTGACTTTTATTATGAAGGCTGAAGATATCGAAGTCAATCCCGTCAAAACGGTACAGGCCATTGTGGCTGCCGATCCATATAAATCCTTCATCATCCTGGACTACGGATGAAACCTCATCAAATGGCGCACCGGAATCGGCCTTGTATTGAATATAACCGTACTGTTGAGCAGATAGGTGGAAGCATATCCCACAGAGGGCAAAGAGCAGGATTACTTTGTTCAATTTTCCTAACATTACAAACAAAGTTAGGAAAAAGCTGTGTTTAGCGAGTTGAGCTACAATTAGATAAGTGTATCCCAGGGCATCAACCCGAAAATTCACATTAGAATTTAGCCATCTTAAGCAGCATTCATCTCCCTGATCTTTTTAAGGGCCTTGGATTTAGAATTCACATCCAGTTTTAAGTAAATGTTCTGGATATGGAAGTTTACCGTACTGGGGGTAATGTATAACTTATCGGCGATCACCTTGTAGGTGGCTCCTTTACCCAGGTATTCGATAATCTGATTTTCGCGCTCTGAGAAAAACTGGTAGGTCTTCTTCCTGTACATCGAAATGAGCTTTTTCGCGACATCATGGCTCAGGGCTGCCCCTTCGTCCTTCACGGCTTTTAACGCATAACGCAGTCTTTTCTTCCCGATAGGCTTGGTGAGGTATCCCTCGGCACCATATCGGAATGCATCCATGATGCGCTCGTAATCGTCTTCATGGCTTACCATGATGACTACGGCAGGGTTCTTAGCCTTCTGGAATTCCACCAGGCCTTCTATGCCGGAGAGGCCCAAGAAGTTCACTTCAGACAAGATGATATCCGGTTTTACCATTTCGTAATTAGCAAGAGCATCCTCTACAGTTCGGTAGATACCTGCCAGGCGGTAATCCCTGTAGGTACTGAAATAATAGTTGTAACTCTCGTGAAATTTGGGATCACTGTCAATTACAATAACCTTAAGTATAGTTGTATTCATAATCACAAAATTTGAGTCGATTGTTTTTTGAAATTTTTGAAAAATCAATGCTGGTGACCCATCGTTATCGATCGATCACCTCAAAGGCTACCTTACAAAAGAAGTCTGAACCTTATAAAATTAGATGAGAGAGGCAGACAGGAAAAGGTGTAAAATGGCCTGGAGTTATTTTACCTTTTAACAGGCAAATACAATCAGGGATTCTGCTTCAGAAACACAAAGGGAAATACATCGTTTCCCATTACGGGATAGTGGAGGAATAATCGGAAGCTTAGTTCCGGAAATTCTGTAGGTAGAGTTCATTTCCATAGGACTGAGATTTGGGGTTGTACTATTGTATTGGAATTGAAAAAGTACAGATTGCCCCCATTTTGTCCTAGGAAATGCAGATTTTTTCGATAAAATGTAGGAAAATGCTGCATTTCATCGGAATTATGCCAAAAAACCGACTGAGTAGTTTGTAAAAAAAGGGCCAAAATCAAATAATTTACCCCCGGAATTCGGGGGTAAAAACAGAGTGGTTTTTTAAAGATGTATTAGAAAAAATCAAAAGAAAATCGGTCAGATATTCATAGTACAACCTGTTCTCAGGGCTATACCATTGCCTGGCATCCAAACTAGGCTTTTAACCTGTGGTTAGCACAGCATTTAAACGCGTGCTGTTTTCGGGGATAGAAAACACTCGGCAATAAGCAGATGAACCCCCCATGACATCCGACCGATTAGTATTCCTTTGATTCAACATCACAACACTTTCAGCAATTAAGTATTAGTCTTGGTAATAGATATTGGTGTACACGCTGTTGGGATCCATCGGTAATATTTCCAGAAAGTCGTATTTCCTTTTTTGGGTGCTCAGGTCATTCTTCTCCTCCGAGATGGAGAATACCAGTTGCCTGGTTTCGTCGGCAAGGCCGCCACGGTTAGACATTACAATAGCTTTCCCCGTCTCAGCATTGACATTGAGGGCGTAGTCATCGCTTTTACTATTAAAGGGAGCTCCTAAGTTCATAGCCATTCCTACTCTTCTTGTCCCTACCTGCACGGCAAAGAGGTCCATTCCGCCAATCCCTTCTCTTCCATTGGAAGCAAAAAAGAGCATGTCTCCTCCCACAGAATTAGGGTACATTTCATTTTTTCGTGTGTTGACCTTCTCTCCCAGGTTTTTGGCGATGCCCACGCTGCCATCCTGATGGATTTCGGCTACATAGATGTCATACTTTCCAAAGGTGCCCGGCATGTCCGAGGCAAAAAAGAGGCGTTTTCCGTCAGGGGAAACTGCAGGATGCATAGCCGAGGCGTACTTCGGGGTAACACTGAGCTCCTTTACATTCTTCCACTTTCCATTGACATTCTCTGCCTGATATATTTTATGTACCGGTTCTTTTTTGGAAAACAAGCCATACTCGGGCTTCATGTAGATCGCCTTACTGAAAAATGCGGTCTTCCCATCTGAGGATATGGAAATAGGCGGAATATAGCCCTTCCCGGGTAGTCTGGAATCCATTTTAAGCTGGTCTGACCTTTGCTCTTTTAGTCCGGCTAGTTCGCGAAGTTCATCCATAGAGGCCGCGCGGTTTAGCGGTTTAAAATTGCGTATGTTTTGTTGTTTTACTGGGGCAGCAGCATATGCTTTAGGGCTCACCCTTTTTTCTGCCTTGTACTCTCCTTTGATCTCAGAGTACCAGTCGGCCTGCGCCACATCATCACCGTAATCGGCAATTCCGGCTTTGTGCATGGAGACTTTATAGCGCTTGAGATAATTGGGAGAAATGTTCTCTGAGCCACTGAGGTCGATCAGTTTCTGATACCAGAAGGCTGCGGTCTTGTATTTCCCGGCAAGGAAGTTGGCATTGCCGAGATCCTGGAAAATTTCGTTTTCGGAATAACCCAGTCTTGATAGTTCCAGGTAATTCTCGATGCGTTTGTCGGCTTCAATTTTTTGGGCAAGGTCTTTAGTGATAAATGTGTTTTGTTGCGCCGTTCCGACTTTACAAAACAGGATTATTAAACCTGCTGCTACAAATTTTAAATAGTGTGTAGAATTCTTCATAAGGTAAGATATTGGGGTTCATCAGGATAAATTTCGCAAGAGTCCCAATTAATACATTATGATTTTTTCACAGGTTTTGACACCAAAATATCGGCAAGTGGTTCAAAATCTAAAGTATGCCTAACAATTATTCACAGTTTCGATAAGATGATCTAAATTTTCGCCCTCTGAATGTGTTTAGAATCGATATGAAAACAACCTGTTTCCCGGACTGTATTTTAACCCTAATTTTATGTCGTTCATCGATATTTTCTAAGTTGCGCAAGTCAAAAACGGACGAATAGTTCTTTCAAAAACTAATCAGCATCTTGATAAATATCATTGTTTATTCATTATAGGTATGATACCTTAATACTTACACCTTTTTTTAAGATTATGAAATGAGCTATGTCCCCTTGCAAAACTAAATTTCTATTAAGAGTGCTGCTAACAGGCCGCTCATAAGAACCCGTTTAAAACATGAAGACTTCGTTTCTAAAATACTTACTTCTAACCGCAGCCCTTGTGAGTTTCAGCTTGTTGACGGCGCAGGGGGTGTCAGGAAGTGTTTCTGATGTCAATGGTCCGCTACCCCGGGTTAGTGTTTTAGAAAAAGGAACTACCAACGGTACACAGACAGATTTTGATGGTAATTATACCTTAGATGATGTAGCGAAGGAGGCCACGTTAGTATTTAGGTACGTCGGGTATCTTTCTGTTGAGGTGCCTGTGAATGGCAGATCATCCATAAGCGTTACTCTCCAAGAAGATCCCGAAGCATTGGAAGGGATCGTACCTATTGGTTACGGTACCATACAAGCAAAAGATGCAACGGGAGCTATATCAACTGTTGCAGCGGAAGATTTCAACCTTGGTGTCATTGCTTCCCCTGAACAATTGATCCAGGGTAAGGCTGCCGGTGTAAACATACAGCAGACCAGTGGCGAACCCGGAGCGGGGATTATCATCAACATTCGCGGAGCCAATTCCATCCGGTCAAATAACAATCCACTAATAGTAGTTGATGGAATTCCGTTATGGGGAGAAAACACGGCACCTGCGGGCAATACGGGTGCTGGTGAAACTACCGCAAGAAACCCTCTGAACTTCTTAAACCCGAACGATATTGAGAGCATCTCTATCCTCAAAGATGCTTCCTCAACTGCCATCTACGGTACGCGGGGAGCAAATGGAGTTGTGATCATTACTACCAAAAGCGGTAAGGGTGCCTCAGGAGAAGTATTCGAATTTTCCTCAACCCTCAGTTTGGCCAATCCGGCTAATAAGTATGATCTGCTTAACGGGTCAGACTTTCTCGATGCTGTAGAGCAATATGGGGGAGATAGGACTGCCGTTGATTTCGGAGCCGATACAGATTGGCAGGATTACCTTACACGTACAGCGGTTTCTCAAGATCAAAACTTTTCTTATGCCAATAACTACGGAAAAGGAAATGTACGTGCTTCTATTGGGTACACTACTCAAAATGGGATTGTAGAGAAAACTGACCTGGAACGAATTACGGGTCGATTAAACTGGAAACATAGATTCCTGGATGATAAATTATTGGTGAGTATACAAACTACGGTTTCCAGGGTAAATGATGAAACCGCTCCATTGTCGGGCGATGCCGGATTTCGGGGGGACATCCTTGGTGCTGCTTATTCTGCAAACCCAACCTGGCCAACTGATCCAGATTTTAATGATGGCAACTTTAGCTTAAATCCAGCAAACTGGCTGGAATACTCACAGATTAGAACTACGACCAATAGAGCATTATTAAATGGCACACTGGAATATAAGCTTACTCCTGAATTGACAGCAAAGGTCAATCTAGGGTATGACAAGTCGGAAGGAGAAAATAGTTCTGTAATTTCGGGAAGTGTTCAGAACTTTAACGGGATTGAAAATGTCGGCTTTGGCACTTACAATGTTTTGGTAAGGGAAAGTAAGCTTCTGGAAGCTACCCTGAACTGGAAAAAGGATTTTGACAATTCCAGTATTGATTTTCTTGTTGGGTATTCCTTCCAGGATTTCCGAACAAGTGGATTTAACTCTCAGGGACGAGGATTTGCAACCACAGATCTGAACAGCATGGCTCGCGACCTTAAAAACACGGTGAACGGTGCTTCAGCTTCTATTGATGGCTCTTACCAACAGTTTTATTTCGGTGCAAATACCAGCGGATTGCTAGTAAATCGTTTGTTGCCGGCGGTTGTTGCCGGGGACCTGGTACCTTTTGCCTTTGAACGTTTTGTTCAGGGTATGACCGCAGATACTTTTGATAACACGGATGAGTTACAATCCTATTTTGCCAGGATAAATTACGCATTGGCCAACAAGTTTTTGTTTAC
>JABDQM010000118.1 GCA_013042315.1 Flavobacteriaceae bacterium
CCAATTTGATTTCTTCCCCTATTTCTAAATTAAATCGCTTTCTGAAAATATATACGAAAAAATAGAGGAAAGGGGTGTCGATCAGTGCAATAAATACCTTAAAAAGAAAACCACTGATCACAAGACCGGTAAAAATAGACCACGGCAGCACGCCGAAGACACACAGTAAACCCACAACAGTGAAGGTGTCGATAAACTGTGACAAGAAAGTGGAAAAATTATTTCGTATCCATAAGTATCTGCCCTTTGTAATGCGTTTCCAAAAATGATAAATGGCAATATCGACGTACTGAGCACATAGGTAGGCGATCATAGAAGCCAGTACCGCCACAGGAGAAAGGGCAAATACCTTTCTGAAGGTCTCATCCCCTATAGGAGATTCGGGAATTGCCGGGGCCCACTCGGCTAAAAGAATAATACCCATGGAAAAAAAGGAAGCAAAAATCCCTGCTGTCACGATCTGATTGGCCTTCTTCCTTCCATAAACTTCAGAAATAAGGTCCGTAATAAGGAAGGTTATGGGATAGGGTAAAATCCCTACAGAAATTTCAAAAAGTGAAGCTCCGTATACAGTTACATCCCCAAAAGGATTCCAGTAAAAGAATTTCTGAAATATTAAATTAGAGACGACGAGGGAAGTAATAAAAAGGGCTCCCAGGTACAAATAGATCTTGTACGCGACTTTCCTGTCCTTTATCGTCATGATCCTACTTAATCGTTATGCTGAAAGGCATCCTGGCCTGAACACCGCGTTGTTGTGTAACTCGTTTAACTTCTTTGTAAAGACTAAAAGCTTCAGGCCCCAGTTCACTTTTGATCACGTCTTCCTTTACTTTTGTTTTTGCCCCTGAAAGATCTTCCATAAGCATTTCGAAGTTCGACTTATATCGTGGATAGCTGCGGATACTGAAGGAAGTAGTTTCGGCAAGTTCGGCTGCCACATCGATGGCGTCTTCGAGTCCTCCCAGTTGATCTACCAGTCCGATTTTTAAAGCCTCAGATCCACTCCAGACCCTCCCCTGTGCAAGGCTGTCTGCCCTCTCCATGGAAATATTACGGCCTTCAGCTACCCGAGTGAGGAATGTTTGATAAGTAGCCTCAATACTTTCTGAAACAACGCTTCTGAATTTCGGAGTCATCGGTTCAAACAAAGAGTATTCCGTTGAATTTCTGTTGGTTTCCACCTGTTCGGCATTAATTCCGATATCTTCCGCCAATTCACTGATGTTGGGGATAGTACCAAAAACTCCTATAGAACCGGTGATAGTAGTAGGTTCAGCGAGAATCTTATCTGCACCGGCCGCTATATAGTAGCCTCCGGAAGCGGCAACGTCACCCATGGAAACTACTACAGGTTTTTCCTTTCTAGTAAGCTCTACTTCCCTCCAGATCACATCCGAAGTAAGGGCACTACCTCCGGGAGAATTAACACGCAGTACCACGGCTTTAACTTTATCATCTTTACGAGCACGTATTAGTGCCCTGTTGATCAAGCCCTGCCCGATGTAGTTAGGACCGCCTTCACCGTAGAGAATTTCTCCTTGCGCATAAATTATCGCAATACGATCACTGCCTTTGTAAATTGATTTTTTTCTGGCTTCTTTCAGATAATCGGAAAGTTCAACGTAGTTGATGGCCTTATCCTCAGATTCACCCATAGCCTGTCTCAGTCGGGCTTCATATTGATCCCAATAAAGCGCTCCATCGATGAGTCCGGATCTCATAGCCAACGCAGGTGTCCTGGCTCCCAGGGAATCAGCTATTGCATTGAGATCATCGCTGCTTAGATTTCGGGCTAAAGAGATATCTTCAATCATACTACCCCACAAGGATTCGAGAAGTTCTGCGATCTGAGTACGATTTTCCTCACTCATTTCATTTTGCAGGAAAGGCTCAACGGCACTTTTGTATTTCCCGTGCCTTATCACCTCCATTTTTACCCCTGTTTTTTCCTGCAAATCTTTATAAAATAAAACTTCGGCAGACAGACCCCTGAAATCGAGATTTCCTACAGGATTTAGGAAAACGCTATCCGCAGCACTGGCTAAGAAGTAATCTTTTTGCATCAGTAGATCGGCGTAAGCGTAGACGAATTTACCTGACTCCCTGAAATCACTCAGGGCGTCCCTGATGGCTTTCACCTGTGACCATCCGGCCATAACAAACTGGGTGTTGATACTAATACCCTCAATTTTATCGTCGTTCTTGGCTACTTCAATGGCGTGTAAAATATCATCGAGGCCCACCGCTTCCTCAAAAAGGCCCGCAAACGGATCTGCATCATTGCTTCCGGTATAGTCATTGATGGGATCCTCTAACTTAAGTTCCAGGACAGAATTGCGTTTTATAACCACACCCTCTTCCACATTGGCCAGGCTGACAAAGATGAGGAACATAAAAAATAATATGCCCATGGCGATCAGCGTTCCCAGGATAGCAGCCAAAAGATTCCGTAAAAAATTCATATATAAAGTTTAGCAGCGTCAAAGATAGTGAAAGTGCATATCTCCCTGAATCTGTGCATCATATTTTAAGGAAATAAAGAAATAGGTTTCCCCTATGAATAAAGCGGGAGTGATTAGCTAGCTTCCCGCAACCGACAGCCTTCAGATTAACTGCCCAAAATCCATTTCTTTTTCATTAATTTGCCAACTTATGGCAGCCTTTCAAAAGACGTATTTATCCCTTGGAAGCAACGAGGGCAACAGGGTTTATTTCCTTCAGAAAGGACTTTTTCTATTGCAAGAAAGGGTGGGGATCATAAAGAAGATTTCCCCGGTCTACGAATCGCCATCCTGGGGGTTTGAAGCCGGTGATTTCCTGAATCTCTGCCTCGAGCTCGATACTCTTTTAGAACCGGAGGAGATGCTCAATCAGTTGCTTCAAATAGAACAACAGCTGGGTAGAAAGCGGTCTTCAGAAGGAGGATATCAGTCGAGACAGCTCGATATCGACCTCTTGTATTACGACCAGGTAGTAATGGAAAACGAAAGGCTCACTATTCCCCACCCGGGAATCCCAAACCGTCGATTTGTCCTCAGGCCCCTGGCAGATATAGCTCCGCAGTTTTACCACCCTGTACTAGCGAAAGACACGCGAAACCTACTGCAAGCCTGTAGAGATAAGTCGGAGTTACAAAAAACAAAGATCCGTTTATATCCCCATTGGGAAGAGAAATTTGCCGCCCTTAATTTTGTGACTATCGAGGGAAATATCGGGGCTGGCAAGACTACTCTCGCTCAGAAAATATCAGAGGATTACAAGGCTAAACTGGTATTGGAGCGATTTGCAGACAATCCTTTTTTACCAAAATTCTATGAAGACCAGGCGCGTTATGCCTTCCCGCTGGAGATGTCATTTATGGCCGACCGCTACCAGCAATTTACAGAGGATACCACGCAATTTGACCTCTTCAAGAAATTTATGGTCAGTGATTACGATGTTTACAAAAGTCTGATTTTTGCCAAGATTACGCTGCAGCCCGATGAATACCGCTTGTATCGCAAAGTCTTTGGACTGATGTATCGGGAAGTGCGAAAACCCAACCTCTATATTTACCTGTACCAAACCACAGACCGACTACTGGAAAACATCAAAAAAAGAGGCAGAAGTTACGAACAGCAGATTGAACCCGACTATCTGGAGAAGATCAACAAAGGGTATTTTGATTTTATCAAAAGCTATCCGGAACAAAAGACACTGATCCTTGATGTGAGTTCTATCGATTTTGTTCACAGTGCTGACGATTACCACTATGTGCTGGATCGCATCTTGAAATTTACTACGGGAGCACAGGAATTATAAATAAATTATTGGATAGCATTTAATTTAGTCCAGAAATCCCAAACCACTACCCCTGCACTCACGGCGATATTTAGGGAGTGTTTGGTTCCCAATTGTGGAATTTCCAACACCCCATCGCAAGCACTAACTACTTCCTGACTAACACCTTTAACTTCGTTTCCAAAAACAAAAACATAAGGCTTGTCCGTCTCAGGCCTGAATGTATGGAGTTGTTCAGCACCTTCAGCTTGTTCCACGGCCAGACAATGATGCGTTTTTTTAAGTTGATGGATCAGGGCCAGGCTGTCTTTCTGGTATTCCCAGGCAACACTTTCTGTGGCTCCCAAAGCTGTTTTTCGAATATCTTTGTGAGGAGGGGTCGCGGTAAAGCCACATAGATATATCTTTTCTAAAAGAAAGGCATCTGCAGTTCTGAAAACCGAACCGATATTATGCAGGCTCCTGATATTTTCCAAAACGAGAATCAAAGGCGTTTTCGAAGCCTTTTTGAAGGCCTTTACATCGAGGCGATCTAATTCCTCATTTAAAAGTTTTCGAGCCATAATTTTGGTTACATCTGTATAGGGTTGAAGTTATCCCAAAATATCAACAACTTTTTAAATTCCAGGAGCAATTCGGTAACTTCGTTTTCCGGCGCTAAGATAGGCTGATCTCACTAATTTTATTAGTCCCCAATGAAAAAACCGAAGAAGGTAACCCCTTTGATGAAGCAGTACAACACCATCAAGATCAAGTATCCTGATGCCTTGTTGTTGTTTCGCGTAGGGGATTTTTATGAGACTTTTGGAGAGGATGCCGTCAAAGCCTCGAGAATTTTGGGGATCATTTTAACCCAACGGAATAACGGAGGAGACCGAACAGAACTTGCAGGCTTTCCACATCATTCCCTAAATACGTATTTACCTAAGCTGGTGAA
>JABDQM010000120.1 GCA_013042315.1 Flavobacteriaceae bacterium
AGTTTAAAACTGATGATAGACCTCGCAACTTCCTGTAACCAATGGGCCACTTTGTATTTGTTTTCAGATTCTTCCAGGCTCGTTTCTAATCCTTTCTGAGCTGTGAATTTAAAGACGAAGTAGATCAGGAGTAGGAGTAAAAAACCATAGATAATAAAGAAAGGATGATAAAATGAGAGCAGCATTAGTCCAAAAATGATCTGAAGTAAGGCTGCCGGAAAATCGACCAGTATTTTAGCAAGGCCTTTCTGTACGGTAAGCGTATCAAAGAATCGATTGGCCAATTCCGGCGGATATAGGTTCCTGAGTTCACTCAGTTTTATCTTGGGGAATCGGTAGGCGAATTCAAAAGAAGACCTTGTAAAAATCTTTTGCTGCACATTTTCAATGATCCTGATTTGCATCAGCTGTAATATCCCACCAAAAGCAACCCCCAGGGTCACTAAAATGACGAGGACAATCCAGGAAGTACTAATTTGGGCCCCTTGTATCAGATTGATAATAGCCTGTATCCCCAGGGGAAGCGACAAGTTCACCAGCCCTGCAAAAATAGCGTAATAAAAAATCTGAAAAATATCCCTTTTATCCAACTTCAAAAGTCCCAGCAATCGCTGCCAGGCCGTTAGTACGGTCTTTGCCATATATTACTTGTTAAGAGAATTAAAAACCAAATGTGTAAAATAGTCTGTAGGTGTTACCTTTTTATTGCAATTGGTCAGGGATGGGAAATGTTGTGTTAGAAAATACTGGTGGAGTGATCCTTCCAAAACCGTGCTGGCAAGGCTTGAGGGATACGGATAGTTGGGATCCACTCCCTGGATCATTTCACTGATCCTTAGAACCATTCTTTTATAGATTTCAAAATAACCTTCCTTGTTCTCGGTATCAACTTCCTTGGTTAAGTACGATTTGGAATATTCGTTTATAATAATATCATTAAGAAGCACTTCATTGATATGGGTAAAGGAATCATCGAGGACCACGGGTTTACTTATTACCTCAATCGCCTTTCGCAATTTTTCTGACGGATCGGCTATACTATTGGTAGCAAAAACAAATTGGTACTCCTGCCAGCCCCAATACCAGGAAGTTAGGTAAAGCAACAATTTGTGCTTGTTTTCAAAATATCTATAGATGGAGCTTTCATTAGACCCAATGCTGGCTCCCAGTTTTTTGAAGGTAAAAGAATCGAAACCTATTTCATGGATCATAAGAATACTGTGTTCCACAATACGCTTCCCCAAATCGGACGATTCCGGGTCTTTCACGTACGTTTTGTGATTCACTTCTATCTTGATGGTCTGCAACAAACGTTTCATAATCATTCATTTAACGAGGACAAATTTAATAGTAATACTATCATATGCTAATAGTTTAACTGTTTTTTAACAATAGTATTACTTGACTAGTAAGCTAATCTTCTTTATTTTTGGAGGGAACAACAAAACTAATACCCATGAAACGTCTATTATTTATTGTCTTATGCTTCCTAGGAGGAGGTTTGGCGCTACAGGCACAACAAACACAACAAACTTCTATTGAAAAAGGAACTGTATTCACCATCAGTGAGCCCGTTGCAGATCAATATCGATACGTGCTCTTTCCCAGAAAGAACTTTATCATTAAAAGAGGGGGAATTGCCAACCTTAAATCCGTTTACGGCAAAGAAGTAGAAGTGGTAGATTACGCCTACACAGATGAAGGAGATACCAGGGTGACCCTTAAAAGGACGGATGGAAGAAAATTCTTCAGAAACTTCAAGACCGTCGATGCGTACTTAGAAGATGCTTTAACGGCTGGGGAGTTAACAAAATAAGTGTTTGTTCTCTGATACCGGATCTGCCATCCCTTTACAATAAAGGGAATGGCAGGCCGGTTCTTTTTTACTTCTTTGAAAAGAGTTGAACTGTTTTGAATCAATAGTCTTCATACCAGTGAAACTTCTCTTTGATAATCCTATCTTTTTCTTCTTTTACATAGTTTAAATAAGCTTCGGCAATGGGGGAGAACTTTTTGGAAGCTAGCCAAATCAGGTTCCAGGATGTACTTGTCGGTAATCCCTTTACAGGAAGAATCTGCAAAGATCCATTCTTGAGTTCATTTTTTAAACCTATGATAGGCATTATTGAGTATCCCAAACCTGCAATAACGGCCTGTTTCAGAGCTTCATTAGAAGTCATCTGCATCATTTTCCCTGTCCTGATACCGTTGGCTTTAAGAAAATCAACCATTGCTTTCCGGGTAGCTGATCCATTTTCCCTGAAGATAAAGGGAAGTTTTTCAAAGTGAGATTTTCTGATCATTTTATTCTTTTCTACCGGCGACTGACTGCCTACCAAGTACAATTTATTCTTCATCAGAGTAACTTTTTCAACTTGGAATTGCTCCGGAAGAACAGATACTAGGGCAAAATCTACTGCGTTCTCTTCCAGACTTGAAATCACACCCGCTTTATTAGTAACATCAATTTGAAGATCAACCCCCTCGTGTTCCCTCATAAAATCTGAAAGAAAATAGGGCATCACGTATTTAGCCGTGGATACTATCGAGATACGTAATGTCCCTACGAGATGACCTTTATATGCTTTTGACCTATAGCGGATGGCCATCACCTCATTGAGAATTCGCTCACATACTTCTGCAATTTCATAGCCAAATTCTGTGACATACAATTGACGTCCTATTACTTCTGTAAGGGGTATATCAAACTGATCCTGAAGCTTTTTTAATTGAATAGACACAGCTGGTTGCGTGAGATGCAACACCTCTGAGGCCTTGGTAATACTCTTGGTTTCGGCCACCGTTTTAAAGATCCTTAACTGTTGCAAAGTATAATTCATAACTGTTGTTTATGTATTACATATTAAATATAAATAAAAATAATTCAACATTTCTCGGGACCTTTGTCAAAAGATTAAAGCGCAACTATTCGTCAGCCTTATCAGGAATACAGAAAAAAGTAAAAAACTAAAAATTTATTATGCAACCATTAAAAGCACTTCTATTTCTACTACTCGGAAGCACTATAGTTCTGGGCTATTTATCCCTGAAAACAGAATTTGAAATTATGTATTCAGATTCCTTGCTAGCTGCAGGATTCATCCTGGCATGTGTGACATTTCTACGCCTGGGATCTTCAAGAAAATAAATTTGTAATCATATAAAACCTATAAAAATGAACCTCAAGACAACAGAAACAGTAAAAGAAAAAGCAACTCTCAAACTGGTAGAAGGAACCTACACCCCTTCCGAAGCCGCCGATATTCTTTTTTCCCTGATAGGGGATAAGATAAAATTTCACAATCTTCAGATACTCAGTCTCCAGGAACGATTTGGCATTGAATCCACTCATTCCGAGCAAAGGATCAAGGAACTTAAAGCTGCTAAAATGCAGGTTAAGGATCTGATTCTTCAGGCAAGAGACTCAGGATATACCATGCAAATAGAAGGGGATATCAAAATCACCTTCCTGTCAAAAGAACAATAACCCTCTTTTTTGAACCGCACTTTTCCTCACCTAATCCCTCTTTATGGATCTACATTTATTGGTTGATAATTTAACCAATCCAGCCCTCCTGTTCTTTTTTTTCGGAATCATTGCTGTTCAGCTCAAAAGCGATCTGGAGATACCCCAAAGTTCTTCTAAATTTATTTCGCTCTATCTTTTATTCTCCATTGGTTTTAAAGGGGGGCTGGAACTTTCCCATAGCAACCTTGATATGGAGATCCTATGGTCCCTGCTGTTTGGCTTTCTGCTTGCCGTAATAGTTCCGGTTTACTCCTTTATGTTCCTTCGAAAAAAATTCGGAGTAGAGAATGCCGGGGCTATTGCCGCCGCTTATGGTTCTGTAAGTGCCGTTACATTTGTTACAGCTGTTTCCTTCCTGGAAATGGAACAGATTCCTTTTGGGGGGCATATGGTAGCCGTAATGGCCCTGATGGAAGCGCCTTCTATTATTGTTGGAGTCTTACTTATGTCACTTTGCAAAAATGGCAGGAATAAAGAGGTTAATCTTAAGAGTGTATTACATCATTCCCTAACCAATGGTAGTGTCCTCCTCATCCTTGGTAGTCTGCTGATCGGTTTCCTGGCCAATGATCAGCAAGCCGAGGGAATCACTCCTTTTACCACTGATATTTTCAAAGGATTTCTCGCCGTATTCCTACTTGATATGGGGATAACCAGCGGTAGAAAACTCTCCTCTTTTCTCGACAATGGATGGACAGCCCTGATTTTTGCGCTGATCGTCCCCCTCTTTAACGGGTGTACGGTTGCCTACTTCAGTAGTTTTGTCACCGAGAGCACAGGAAATCAGTTCCTTTTTGCTATTCTAGCAGCAAGTGCTTCTTATATTGCGGTTCCTGCAGCCATGAGACTTGCTGCTCCCAGGGCAAATCCAAGCCTTTACGTCCCAATGGCCCTGGCCATTACCTTCCCCTTCAATATTACTATAGGGATGCCAATTTATCTTTTTATCATCCAAAACATTTAATAACTTCCCTTAACTTTAATAAAAGGTGTTGTTAGAATGGATAAAGTACGATGTGGATGGTGCCTGGGTAGCGAACGCTACATCAATTACCATGATGAGGAATGGGGAGTGCCTGTAAAAGATGATGCCAAATTATTCGAGTTCCTGATCCTGGAAACTTTTCAGGCGGGACTCAGCTGGATCACAGTACTTAATAAAAGAGAGAACTTCCGAAAAGCCTTCGATGATTTTGACTACCATAAAATTGCAAATTACAATCAGCAAAAGATAGTATCCCTGCTCGGGGATGCAGGTATCATCCGTAATAAACTAAAGATCAACGCCACCGTTAGCAATGCCAGAGCCTTTCTCAAGACACAAAAGGAGTTTGGGTCGTTCAGCAATTATATCTGGGGATTTGTCAATCATTCTCCTGTAAAAAACAGCTATGATGATGAATCACAAATTCCGGCGAAAACTGCCCTTTCAGATACGATTAGTGCAGATATGAAGGCCAAAGGGTATAAATTTGTTGGGAGTACCGTAATATACGCCCATATGCAGGCCACCGGCATGGTCAATGATCACATTAGCAGTTGTTTCCGATATGATGAAATATAGCATTCTTATTCTGGCCCTATCTTTTCTATGTTGTTCCCCTGCTTTTGCCCAGGCAAAGTACGAAAGGGAATTCCGGATCAGGAAATCCCAATTCCCGAAAAATGCCCTGGAACAAATAGAGGATCAGATTAAAGATGCCCGCCGACTGCGATTCTACAAGGAGATTGATAGCGCAACTATCAGCTTTGAAGCTAAATTTAAAAAAGACCGACTGCATTACAGTGTTGAATTTAATTCGGAAGGTGAATTGGAAGACATTGAAGTACTGATTAAAGAAGTAGATATTCCGACAGACGTATTCGCATCAGTTTCAGATTATCTTAAGGGAAACTGTTTAAATTTCAAAATCCGAAGACTACAACAACAGTACCCCGTAACAGAAAAGCAAAAAATGGGAAAAGTGATCAGGGATGCCTTTCAGAATCTTATCCTCCCATATATCAACTATGAAATGGTTGTTTTCTGTAAGACTGATGCGGGTCGTGAAGAATACGAATACCTCTTTAACTCCGAAGGTGTCTTTATATCCCGAAGGAAGTCGCTACCTCCAAATTATGACCACATCCTGTATTAGAGCACTTTTCATTCTTGTTTGTATGCTGAGTGCCGAATCGGTTTTGTCTCAGGAATCCTTTCTTTCCTATCTTCAGCCACAGTTAGCGCTTAATTACAATGTTACGCCCTCTTATTCCCACAATTTCATCTTAAGTAGCAGGAATTTCATATATCGGGAGGATAAATTTAGGCTGGAGGGAAGAAACTTCGATATTTCACATTTCTCCAATTTTAAGACGGGCGTGAATACGAGTTTTGGAGCTGGGCTCATGTACCGGTTTCGCAAACTTTTTGATAATACCCGGACTAATGAATTAAGACTTACCCAGCAACTAAATACAACTTCGCGTCCTATGGTAGTGAGATACGGACACCGCTGGCGTACAGAGCAACGTTTTTTTCCGGATGTCACAGTACATCGTTTCAGGTACAGGTTTACTCTTGATTTTCCTCTGGAAGGTGAAAAGGTGGATATCAATGAAGCTTACCTCATTCTGAATACCGAAGCCCTTCTCAGTGTAGCAAGTGGCAGGGGCGCCCAATACGATCAGCGTTTTACAGCTGCTCTGGGCTGGCTGCTGGAAGAAAAAGTGCAGCTTCAGGCCGGACTTGAATACAGGCTGGAGAATTATACCCGAAACACCCAACCGGTATTGTTTTTAAATTCTTCCCTTATTTTCTCCCTTTAATATGGAGAGGTAATCTGCTCTGGGTATCAATTCTGCACCCAGGCTTTCAAGATGAGGCGTGTGTAACTGACAATCTATCAAAGAATAGTTTTCTTTTTCCAACTCCCTGCACATATGGATAAGGGCACATTTTGAGGCGTTGTTTTCTATACTGAACATGCTTTCACCACAAAATACATGACCAAGGTCTAATCCGTACAAACCCCCTGCAAGTTTATCTCCCTGCCAGACTTCATAGGAATGGGCGATCCCTTTTTTATACAAATGAATATAGGCATCGATCATTTTTTGTGTTATCCACGTTCCCTGCTGCCCCGGTCTTGGAGCTTTGGCACA
>JABDQM010000129.1 GCA_013042315.1 Flavobacteriaceae bacterium
TTTCAATGGGGAGATATCCGTGAAAACAAAAATGTTGCCCGTTTAAACCGCTGGCCATCAGAGCCAGAATTATGGAAGACGGACCAACCAGTGGGACTACTTTTATATTTTTCTCATGAGCAAGTCGTACTACTTCAGCTCCGGGATCTGCAACTGCCGGACTCCCAGCTTCTGACAAGACTCCTATGTTATGGCCTTTTAAGCAGGGGTCGAGGAAGGCAGGAATAGTGTCGGGCTCTGTAAATTTATTCAATTGTTCTATGTGCAGGGAGGGCTGTGATTTTCTGGGGGCAATACTTTTAATAAAACGACGGGCAGTTTTTTCGTTCTCTACGATATAGTAATCTATAGCCTCAACTGCCTGTTTGATTGAAATCGGCAACACTTCAAGTGGCGCAGTACCCCCTAGTGTTGTGGGGATGAGGTAAAGTTTTCCGGGAATAATATCCGATTTGTTCATAGTTCACCTGCCAGTTTTTCACAAGCTTCGTCTATCAGAATAAAAACGTTCTTAAATCCATCCTGACCCCCGTAATAAGGATCAGGTACTTCGGTAGGTAGTGATGGAATTCCTTCCAGTAGTAAACGTACCTTTTTCTTGTGATTCTCATCCGGTGCCAGCGCCAAAACATCGCTGTAATTGTTCTTGTCCATCACAAAAATGTGATCAAACTCGAAAAAATCCTCTCTTTGAAATTTCCGACAGCGTTGCCCGCTTATGTCTATTTGATTTTTTCTTGCTTCCGCAACTGATCTTGGATCCGGAGGATTGCCGACATGATACCCGGCTGTACCCGCAGAATCGACCTCCACACTCTCGGGATCTACCTTTGATTTGAGGATCCCTTCAGCTAATGGAGATCTGCAGATATTTCCCAGACACACCATGAGTACTCTTTTTTTCATACCAACTTAGGAAAACTTCTTGGTCAGGTCTTCTATGTATTTTCTGAATTGTTTATCGGTCTCTGCGAGATTATCCACGGTTTTACAAGCGTGTAAAACGGTAGCGTGATCTCTTTTCCCAATTTGGGATCCGATACTGGCCAGTGAGGCTTTGGTAAATTTTTTCGCAAAAAACATGGCCAATTGTCTGGCCTGGACAATATGACGTTTTCTGGTCTTGGATTGAAGCGTTGCAACGTCCATTTCAAAGTAATCCGATACCACTTTTTGTATGTAGTCTATAGAAACTTCACGCTTGGTGTTTTTTACAAACTTTTCAACGACCTGCTGTGCAAGTTCAAGGGTTACTTCCCGCTTGTTGAAAGAAGATTGGGCAATCAAAGAAATGATAGCACCTTCCAACTCTCGGATATTGGTCTTGATGTGTTTGGCCACATATTCGATAATATCGTCAGGCATTTCAACCCCGTCTCTGTAAAGTTTGTTTTTGAGAATGGAAATCCTGGTTTCGTAATCCGGATTCTGGAGTTCTGCAGACAGTCCCCATTTAAATCGCGATAACAAACGTTGTTCAATATCCTGCATGTCTACAGGCGCCTTGTCTGATGTGAGGATTACCTGTTTCCCATTTTGATGTAAGTGGTTGAAGATATGGAAGAAAACATCCTGAGTTCCAGATTTACCGGATAAGAATTGCACATCATCAATGATCAGGACATCGATCAATTGATAGAAGTGGATAAAATCGTTTCTGGTATTCTTTTTAACTGATTCAATATACTGTTGGGTAAACTTTTCTGCTGAAATATAGAGTACAGTACGCTCCGGGTATTTGTCTTTGATATCCACACCAATAGCATGTGCCAGATGCGTTTTTCCCAAACCTACTCCGCCGAAGATCAACAACGGATTAAAAGATGTGCCTCCGGGCTTGTTCGCCACGGCCATTCCTGCGGATCTCGCCAAGCGGTTAGAGTCACCTTCGAGAAAATTCTCAAAATTGTAATTGGGATTGAGCTGAGATTCTATTTTGATGTTTCGGATCCCTGGAATTACAAAGGGATTCTTTAGTTCGGGATTTTTTGACTTTACGGGGACATCCATCTCCTGTGTACTTACAGTCCCGCGATTTGTGCTAGGGATGCGCTCTGTAAAGGGTTCTTTGTTCCCGTAGGTGTTCTCCATTTTAATAATATAAACCAATTTGGCCTGCTCCCCGAGTTCCTTGGTGAGTGCAACTTTTAATAATTTAACGTAGTGTTCCTCCAGCCATTCGTAAAAGAACTTACTTGGAACCTGGATACTTAGTGCTTTTTCGGAAAGTCTTACGGGTTTGATAGGTTCAAACCATGTTTTGAATGCCTGCGGTTGGATGTTATCTTTGATAAATGCCAAACAATTGTTCCATACGGAATTAGCAGTAACACTCATTTTAAAAAAGCTCTAATTTTGTTGGTTAGTGATTTAAGCCAGTTGGTTGAAAGAAAGTATCGTGAAACCTTCTTTTAGAGTGAGACAAATATGTGAACAAAAAAGCTAAAAAAAAAATGATTTGGGATTGAATTTATCCTTTTTTTTTCGCATGTTCCGGCTTATTATCCCTCGTCTTTAAATATATACCTTTTAACTGATAAATGGGGCATCAAAACAAATTTTCTTTTCGGGTTCGCTATGGCGAAACAGACCAAATGGGCGTGGTTTATCACGGGAATTACGCGCAATACCTGGAGATGGGTAGAGTAGAGTGGTTGAGGTCCCTGGGTTTTTCTTACAAGCAGATGGAAAAAGACGGAGTTATGTTGCCGGTAATTTCTCTACAGCTGGAATACAAAAAATCGGCTACCTATGACGACATGATTACGGTCATTACCAAATTGGTCAAACCCCCTCTGGTTAGAATCGAATTTGAATACGAAATACGCAATGAGAAAGATGATTTGTTAGCCACCGCCAGAACCGTTTTGGCCTTTATGGATATGAAAACGTCACGCCCCATTAAATGCCCTGAAACGATATTAAAACAGCTTCAATTTTAAATCTACATAAACAATACTTGCTTCAAGTAGGCTTAGAAAGTTGAACTCCCTTTATTGCTTCGAGCTTCTTTTTGATCACCATCAATTTATTCCTTGGAATCTCTAAGGTATACCGCGCCTTCGTGCCTTCGGATTGATCGTGAAATTGAAGTTGATTCTTTTTTATTAAACGCATTACAGAACTAATAGATTGGTAATCAAATTCAACGATTAAAGTGCTGAAAACCGTTTTTGTAATGATTCTGACTTCTTCAAGTGTCAACTGCGCCGTCTCTTTGTAAGCTGATATGAGTCCGCCCACTCCAAGTTTAGTGCCTCCAAAAAACCTTACCACAGCCACCAGAACATTGGTGACCCCGTAAGCTTGTATCTGCCCGTAAATAGGTAAACCGGCAGAATTATTGGGTTCACCATCGTCATTTGCCCGCCACCTCACCGATTCTACGCCCAATTGCCACGCATAGCACAGGTGGTTGGCTCCCTTGTGTTGCTGCCTTAATTCTGAGAGGATGGTTTTGATCTCATCTTCATTTACCACAGGATAAGCAAATCCGAGAAATTTACTATTCCTGTCCTTATATATGATGCCTTCTACTGAAGAGGAGATGGTTTTGTACTGATCAGCAGACATAGTATTCTTTTTAAAAGGCGGCAACCAGGATAATACTTAAAATAGCAAGGCTTATTCCTATCCAATTCTTTACGGTAAGCACCTCCCTGAACAACAGGATTCCCAGGAGTGTCGAGAACATAACGATGGCCACGTTGTTAATTGTGAATACGGATGCACTGTTCAACACTTCGTTTTGAAGTGCGCGGAGCAGAAAATAGATCGAAAAAAAGTTGGGTACCCCAAGTGCCAAGCCGCCCAAAATGCTTTGAGGAGCTATTCGGATTTTTTCCTTTGAGGATCTTATCAGAATAAAAATCAGACCACAACATGCGGCACTGGCAAAGACCGTGGAAGAAAATACAGGAAATTCATCCGTGGGAACCAGAAATTGCTCTGCATACTGAATACTGGCATCAATTACACCTGAGCCCAGGAAAACAAGCAGAGGTAAGTATAAAGCCCTTTTGTCAAAGGGAAGATGTGCCTTTCGCATCGAACTGAAGTATACTGCGCATAAGGCAAGCAGTACGCCTAAAGCCTTTAAGATGCCTAATTCCTCTCCGTACATAATGACCCCGAGTAAAACCGGGATACTCAATGACATTTTTGTGGCAACTGAGGCCACGGAAACACCTAAAACCTGGGAAGTTTTGGCCATCAGGTTAAAGATGACAATAAAGAGTACTCCCAGGACTAGGGTTCCGGTAAACCAGCTTTTGCCTGGAATCTCCATCAGGCTAACGTTGTTTTCCATCAATGTGAACCCCACCAAACAAGCGGTTAGGTAGTTGATAATGATAGCGTAAAGGGTTTGAACCTTAAATCGCGGGTACAGTTTAAAAATCACAAAAATCAGGCTGGAACAAAGAATACTCAGGGCGAGATCTAGCATATTACAAATACTTAGCGATGTCTGTTACTTCTTCCTTTTCCACCTTCAGGTGCCAGGTCTTCAGGCCTAAATTATCAGCACTGACAATATGCTCAAGCGTATCGTCTACGAAGAGAGTCTCATGAGACTTTAATGAGTGATTTTCTAGGATGGTCATGAAGGCCTCAGCATCAGGCTTTCGCATTTTTAATTCATGGGAAAGATAAAAGCCTTCGAAACATGCTCTGAAGGCACCAAATTTATCTTGCCCCATCTCTTTATTTACTTTTGTGATATGCAGGGCGTTAGTGTTACTTAATAAAAAGAGCCGGTAATTGCCATTAGCTGCCAGCTCTTTTAGAAATGTGAGTCGGTTTTCCGGGAAATCCAAAATAATCGCATTCCAGGCCGAGATCAAATCCTTTGCCTCTAGTTTTGGAAAGTAGTGCTGGGCCGACTTTACAAATTCAGAAGTGGGTAAAAGTCCTTTTTCGTAGCGAATCATAAGAGGGTAGAGTTCTGCTGCTATCTCATCGTACCCTGCTTCTGACAATTCCCTCAAGGTGGCACTCTTGTCCAGGTTGATAAAGACATCGCCAAAATCAAAGAGTATATTCCTAATCATTTTTCAGAATTCTTAAAGTGTCATTTGCGATGTGTGTTCTTTTGATCTCCTTAGCCGCGATCGCCGGGGCTCTTAGCCCATCTCCAAATTCAGAATTACCTACGAATATCCTGGCTTCATCCCAGGCTTTTGCTTTAATAAAGGAACTAAGCGTCTGAGCTCCTCCTTCCACGATGATGCTCTGAACTTGCCTTCTATGTAAATCTTCACAGATCGCTTCTATGACGTTTTGTGTAAAATCGATTTTCTGGAATTCAATTCCGTCTTGCACGCGTCGATCGCTATCCGTTTCTGTATATACCAGGGTATTGGCTGAATTGTCAAAGACATTATTGGTCAATGGTATTTTTAATTGTCTATCGAGTACTACTCGCAAAGGACTCTTGCCCACCCAGGTCCTGGTATTTAACTTGGGATTGTCCTCTAACACCGTATTAGTGCCAACTAAAATAGCCTGTTCCTCTGCTCTCCATTGATGAACCAACTGTTTGGAGTAGCGATTGGAAATCCAAAAGGGTTGAGGTTCTTTCTCGCGTGATTTTTTTCTTGGGGCAAGATAGCCATCCGAGCTCTCCGCCCATTTTAGGATGATATAAGGCCTCTTCTCCAGGTGATAAGTGATAAATCTCTTGTGGTGCTCAAGACATTCATCTTCCAGGACAGGATATGTAACTTGTATACCGGCTTTTCTCAATGCACTAATGCCCTTCCCGGCAACTTTGCTGTGAGGGTCTTTCATGCCAATGACTACACGGGGAATTCCCGATTTGATTATTAAATCAGAACAAGGAGGGGTTTTGCCGAAATGGGAACAAGGTTCAAGGCTGACGAATAATGTAGCTTTTTTTAGTAATGCTTTGTCTCTTACCGAATTGATGGCGTTAACTTCCGCATGAGAGCCTCCATAAGGATTGGTAAATCCTTCTCCAATAATCTTATTATCGCAAATAATTACACATCCGACCATAGGATTTGGAGCCGTCGTTCCCAGGCCGTTTTTCCCCAGTTCAATACATCTAAGAATATATTTTTCGTGTATCTTCACTCCGCAAAAATAGGATAATAAAAAGGATTGTAGGACTTGCGATAATGCCCTGGATAAAGCAGTGTTTTGCTCTTATGAATTTAAAAGAACCTGGCAAGGTGTATCCGATTGAACTTCAAATATTTGTGAAGTGCTATTAAAAGAAATAAAACATGTCTTCCACAAGGAGTTGGATCAGCGATATGGAAGTGATGAAGTAGATCATTTTTTCTATCACTTTATTGAACACTATCTGGGACTGCCGAAATTTCATTTAGCCTTACAACCCGAATGGATTATTACAAAGGAAGAGGAGGGTGTTTTCTTCAGAGGTCTTTCCGCTTTAAAACAGGGACAACCATTGCAGTATGTTTTAGGAATTACAAGCTTTATGGATCTTCCGATTAAGGTAAATAACAACGTACTGATACCCAGACCAGAAACGGAGGAACTGGTCCGGGCAATAATTGAAGATTACAAGGATTTCTCGACAGCTCTCAGAGTATTGGATATAGGAACAGGTAGTGGCTGTATTGCACTATCCCTTTCAAAATATTTGCCGATGGCGATTGTTAAAGGAATTGATTTATCCCCCGGGGCTTTGAAAACTGCTAGGGAAAACGCACGTCTTAATGAACTCGATGTAGAATTCGTCGAATCCGACATCAGAACTATGAATCTGCCTGAAGAAAGCTATGACATTATAGTTTCAAATCCACCCTATGTTTTGGACATGGAAAAGTCGGCAATGGAAGAGCACGTGAAGGAAGCAGAACCCTCTATGGCTCTTTTCGTGCCTGATGATACTCCATTGGTGTTTTATAAATATATTGTAAGTGAAGCCCGAAAAGCATTAGTTAAAGGCGGAGCCATCTACCTGGAGATAAATCAGCGATTTGGAAACGAAGTCAGTAATTTACTTGAAGATCATAAATTTGAATCGATTGAGCTCAGCAAGGATCTTTATGGCAGAGACAGATTCGTGAAAGCAATCAATACTAAAAAACAAAATATCAAACAGAAATGACTCCGGAAGAGCGAATTCAGGCCCTGAGAAAGGAACTCCACGACCATAATTACCGCTATTACGTGTTGGATGCGCCCGTAATATCCGATTATGAATTTGATCTTAAACTGAAGGAGTTGCATGCTCTGGAAGACGCACATCCCCAATTTAAGGACGCGAGTTCGCCTACCATGAGGGTAGGGGGCGCGGTGACCAAGAATTTTAATACCCTGGCGCACGAACAGCGGATGTATTCTTTGGACAATTCGTATTCCAGGGAAGAATTGATAGAATGGGAGAAACGCGTAAACAAGATATTGGGTGGCGCAAAAGTGGAATATACCTGCGAGCTGAAATACGATGGTGCTTCCATTAGTCTAACTTACGAAAATGGCCTATTGTCCAGGGCACTTACCCGGGGAGACGGTTTTCAGGGAGATGAGGTTACGGCCAATGTTAAAACCATAAAATCTGTTCCCTTGCAATTGAGGGGAGATTATCCTGAGAAATTTGATATTCGGGGTGAGATTATCCTGCCTCTTCAAGGATTTGAGAAAATGAACGAAGAACGGATTAAGAATGGCGATGATCCTTATATGAATCCCAGAAATACGGCTTCGGGAAGTTTAAAATTGCAGGATAGTGCCCTTGTGGCCGAAAGACCTCTCGATTGCCTTTTATACGCTCTCGTTGGAAGGAATCTTCCGGCGGCCAATCATTATGATCTCCTTGTTAAGGCCAGAGAATGGGGTTTTAAGATCCCAAAAGAGGCAAAGCTCTGCAAAACTATGGATGAAGTTTTGACTTATCTGGACTATTGGGATTCTCATCGCCACGACCTGCCCTATGAAACTGACGGAGTTGTCATCAAGGTGAACAATCTGATACAGCAGGAAGAACTGGGCTATACGGCTAAATCACCCAGGTGGGCTATCGCCTATAAATTTCAGACAGAGCAATCTAGTTCTGTCCTGGAGAAAATTACATATCAGGTAGGCAGGACAGGGGCAATTACGCCGGTGGCCAACTTACAGCCTGTGCTATTGGCAGGGACAACGGTAAAGCGTGCATCGCTTCACAATGCAGATCAGATCGCAAAACTCGACATAAGAGAAGGCGATACAGTTTTTGTGGAAAAAGGAGGAGAAATTATCCCGAAGATCGTAGGAGTCGATTTATCGAAGAGGCCTGAAGATTCCAGTCCCACCAAATACATTACAAATTGTCCTGAATGCAATACCGTCCTTCAGCGTCAGGAAGGGGAAGCGCAGCATTTTTGTCCCAATACCACAGGATGTCCGCCTCAGATCACCGGCAGGATACAGCATTTTATTTCGAGAAAGGCCATGGATATAGAAGGCCTGGGTGCAGAAACCGTTGAATTGCTATTTAATGAAGGACTAATTGAAAATTATGCCGATCTGTACACCTTAACAAAGGAACAGGTAGTTCCTCTGGAGCGAATGGCCGAAAAGTCGGCTGAAAACCTGATCCAGGGCATTGCAGATTCGGTGAGTATTCCTTTTGAGCGGGTGCTTTTTGCTCTGGGAATCCGTTACGTGGGCGAAACCGTTGCCAAGGTCCTTGCTAAAGCGTTTAAAAATATTGACGCCTTGATGGAAGCGAGTCAGGAATCTCTAATACAGGTCAACGAAATCGGACAGCGGATCGCAGATAGTGTAGTTTCCTTTTTTGCGGAAGAAAAAAACAGAGAGATTATAGAAGAACTCAGAAAACACGGGTTAAAATTTTCTCTTTCGGAGGCTCAGTTGGAGAATCAAACCGACTTACTAAAGGGGAAGACCCTGGTGGTTTCTGGTGTTTTTGAAAACCTGGAGCGCAACGAGTTGAAAAAACTCATAGAAGATAATGGGGGCAAGGTGAGCTCTTCTATTTCTTCCAAAACGTCTTACCTCGTTGCCGGAAACAATATGGGTCCCAGTAAACGCACTAAGGCTGAGGCGCTGGGAGTGCCTATAATTTCGGAAGGAGAATTTCTCGATCTGATAAAATAAACCCCCTAATTACCTTAGGAGGTCTATTTATTTAATTCGTTGAGTTGAACTATTAATTGCCACTTAGGTTGGCATCAAAGACCCAAATCTCGTCCCACCAGTCTGAATAGGTTGCATCGCGATTGCTGATAAATGAATCCCAGGTATTTGCTCCATGGACCTTATCAAAAGTTTCTCTGAAAGTCCAGGCAGTATCAAAGTCGGCCCAGTTTTTAAAAAATGAAACAGTGGCGAGATGTCTTCCAATTTTGCCTTGTCTGAATTCATTGTCGTAAACGCCCCAGGGATGAACACCTGGCATTGCCTTTATAGTTTCACTGGCCATTGCGAGGTGGGTATCTACCCCAAAGCCATGATCTTGCTTAACTTCCCAGTAGCGGGTATATAGAATGGTATAATCAGGGCCACTCCCTGCGAGCATCTCGGTATTAGACCACTTTGTGATTTCTTTCCAATATTCCCCTTGCTCCAAATGCTTTACATAAGGCATGATATTGTCTCTCCAATCCTCATCATGTCCTCCTTCTGCCGGCCGGGTGTCGAGATCAGGGTAACTTAAAGGTCCCATCATCCAGACGATTTTCCCGGTATTCGGACCCGTTGCAATATTGTAAACATAGGATTGAAACGCACCCTCTTTGTGGTATTTCATGTTGTGTTTACGCATGTTTTCCCCCAGTGTTTTTAATTGGGTGTGATCCGGGACCAGCATTATAGATTCCCAGATAGGTTCTTCGGTGCTTTCTTGTGCCTGAATACCGCTAAAACTGCTCAATACAAGGCAAATAGCAACTAAGCTGCACTTAAATGTTTTTTTCATCATTTGGTTATTTATGGATTAGGTTGTCTTAGTAAGTAAGAACATTCTAATGTTGACATTCTCTTATTTAGGACGAAACCTATAAATTTATGTCCGAGGACCATAAAAAACTTATCCATCCAGTCTCATGGAGCAACCTATAGACTTTAAAGAATTTGAAATCAGTCTGAAAGCGGAACTACCGCCCTTTAATTGGCCGGAAACTCTGCAGGCTCTCTGGTGGGACGCCAAAGGTGATTGGGAAAAGGCTCATCACTTAGTAGATAACATGAATACAGCTGTAGCTAAATGGATCCATGCCTATCTGCACCGGAAAGAGGGAGATCTATGGAATGCGGATTATTGGTATAAATCTGCCGGAAGATCAAGGCGATCTCAAGCACTTGAAGAGGAATTCGCCGAACTTTTCAACATAGCGCGTTTGGAGGAAACATAATGGATTCGATTCTCTACAAGGCCCTGTTAGACTGATATGGAGACTCCTTGGCCGTCTTCAAGTTGAGAACCGTCAAAAAGAAAATCAATTCGTCCGAGGTTAATCCCGTAACATCCTACTTGGTTAATCAGGACAGGTTGGTCTTTCCGATTCATTCTAACTACGGGCTGTTCGAGGAAGGTATGGGTATGACCTCCTATAATAAGATCAATATCTTGTGTTTGGGATGCCAGCACCACGTCACTCGCCAACTGCTTATTCCTGTATTCATAGCCCAGATGCGAAAGGCAAATGACCAGATCGCAAAGCAATTCTTCTTTCAGGGTCTTTACAATATCCAGGGATATCTCAACCGGATCGAGGTATTGGGTTTCCTTGTACAGCTTTTTGGTTACGAGTCCGTCCAGATTAATTCCCAGGCCGAAGACACCAATTTTGACCCCATCCACCGTAAATACTTTGTAGGGGGTAGTCATGCCATTTAAAACGGTATTGGTGAAATCGTAGTTTGAGCATAGAAAATCGAATTTCGCATAAGGAAGCTGGGCCAATAGTCCGTCCAAACCGTTGTCAAAATCGTGATTTCCCAGGGTCGCAGCATCGTATTTGAGCTTGCTCATCAATTTAAATTCCAGTTCTCCCCCATAAAAATTAAAATAGGGCGTCCCCTGGAAGATATCTCCTGCATCCAGCAACAACGTATTCGGGTTTTCCTCGCGGATGGACGATATAAGTGAGGCACGCCTGGCAACTCCACCCATGTCCGGAAAAGTTGCATGATCCTGGGGGAAGGGATCTAAATGACTGTGTACGTCATTGGTGTGCAGGATGGTGATCTTTTTACGGGCTGAGCTTTTACAACTGTTTAAAACCGATCCACCTAAGCTCATGTATCCCGCGCCGGCCATTGAGTGGTATACAAATGATCTTCTTCTCATTGGTTATCTAATTGAATGAACCGATCATCTACTGATGCCCGCAGTGTATCAACGGATTTAAAATAATCAATCATCGCATTGCGAAGCAGATAATTCAGGTCTGTAACCCCATTATTCTTTTTGAGAAAATCGGCATTGCCGCCACCTTCGAGGAGGTAATTGATGGTAGCCAGGTGATAAGTTTTTTCTTCATCAAGGGGAGCACCTTGAACAGTCACTTCCTGAAGTCGTCCTTCCCGATTCAACACAATCTTTATTCCGCTTATCGGTTGCGGCCTGTTTGAGGAAATAAGATAATTTACCATCTCCCTTATCACACTTCCTGAAATCTGCAGGACTACGATATAATTTTCGAAAGGCATTACTTCGAATGCCGTTCTGGCTGTTACCGGTCCGGCGGAAATTACATTCCTGATCCCACCGTAATTCATAAGGGCTATATCTACCTCTTCCCCGGTACGCGACTTAAAAATGGGAGCTGCCTGAGTCAGAATGATATCGGCCATAAGATTGCCTTGAGAAGAATTCAATTTCCCATCCGTTTTATCGATGTTGCTGGGGGCAAAGGCCAAAGTGCTGTCGAGAACGGCATTGACACGCTCCCGATAGGGCTTTAAATAAGCCTCAATGGAATCATCAACTGCAATACCGGCATCTATTGAAAGCTGTTTTCCGGAAATCGAATGCAGGTGGGAGGGCCGATCGGCACAGGACGATAAGTATAGAATTGTTATAAATAAAACAAAATGTTTCATATTTAAACAAGCTAAAGCAACTAATTTTACAGCAGAAATTGCAGGGAGAATAATTACCTTTGGTGAAAAGGTAAAGATAAATGTTTTTACAGGCACTAAAGGACAAATTCAAGCAGAAATCAGGAGAAAAATTCCTGAAGAATGAACTTCTTTCAGTTCCTGAAGCGGGAATTTCAAAAAAGGGTCTGAATAAGGTAGGGGTTATAGTAGATCTGGACAATTTCCAAAACGCAGATCTCTTCTATCAATTGATAGAACTTTTGAACTTACGGCCGAATGCAGTGAAAATAATGGGGTACAGATCATTTTACGATAAGAATTCCCCTTATGCCACTCCTGTTTTCTCTGATAAGGACCTGGGTTGGGGTGGAGCAATTGAGAATAGTTATGCTTTGGAGTTTCTGACTAAAGAGTACGACCTGTTGCTGAATTATTACATTCAAGACACGCTCATATTAAAACTAATGACTGTTAAGACGAAGGCGAGGATTAAGGTTGGCTTTGCTGAATTGGACCCTAATCTCAACGATATAATCCTTCAATCGCCTATGAATGATTTTAACACCTTCAAAACGGAATTAAAGAAATATCTAAAAGTATTGCAGGAATTGTGAAAATGGAACAATTATACGGGACTGGCGTGGCACTAATCACTCCCTTTGATAAAAATGGGGCTCTTGATCTGGAAGCCTTGAAAAGGGTGGTGAAGCATTCCATTGAAGGCGGAGTGGACTACCTGGTGGTAATGGGAACCACTGCCGAATCTGCCACCCTGACAAAGGAGGAGAAAAAAAAGGTTATAGAAACGGTAATCCTGGAGAATAATGGCAGATTACCCATGGTAATAGGCATAGGAGGGAATAATACCAGAGAAGTGGAAGAGGAGCTAAGAAGAACCAACCTCGACCCCTTTGAGGCTGTTCTGTCTGTTTCTCCCTATTACAACAAACCTACCCAGGAAGGCATATACCAGCATTATAAAGTTCTTGCGGCTGCGAGTTCCAAACCCATAATTCTTTACAACGTACCGGGCCGAACAGGGAGTAATATTTTACCTGCAACGGTGGTCAGGATAGCCGAATCCTGCCCCAATGTGATTGGGATAAAAGAGGCCTGTGGAAATATTGAACAAATCAAGCAATTGATCAAAGAAGTTCCCCGGGGGTTTTATGTGATCTCGGGAGATGATATCACTGCGCTTCCCACAATAGTTGAAGGAGGAATTGGGGTAATCTCCGTTTTAGGACAGGGAATGCCCGCAGAAATGTCGAGACTGATTCGATATGGCTTGAACGGGGAATACGATAAGGCTTTTCAATTGCACAATGCCCTAACACCGGGAATGGCCCTGATTTTTGAAGAGGGAAACCCCGCGGGGATCAAAGCTATTTTTGAAAGTCTTGGTATTTCAACGGCCAGGGTTAGATTGCCACTAGTTGAAGCTTCACCAGAACTCAAATCAAAGATCTCTGCTTTTGTGCAGTCATTCGCTATTCCCATCTGATAACTAATCGTTAAAAGTTCCTCAATATCTGCTATTTAGACAGGTTTTCAGATTATGTTTGTTGTGAAGATTTAGTTTCATATTCCAACAGGAATTCTTAATTTTGCAAAATGTTTTCGAAGCTCCATAAGATTTTACCTCTGGCCTTGGTACTGTCCTTATTCATCTCTTGTAATGAATATCAAAAGGTACTCAAGAACGAAGATGTTAAGGCAAAGTACGACCTCGCCGAGAAATTCTACGGGGAAAAGGACTTTAAGAGAGCCAACCGACTCTTTGAACAGATTGCCCCTAAATACGTCGGTAAACCACAGGGAGAGCGGGTTTTATTTTTTCTCGCAGACACCTATTTCCAGATAAAGAATTACAATTTCGCCGGATACCAGTTCGAAAGATTTATAAAATCATATCCTAAAAGTGATAAGGCAGCTGAGGCTTCTTTTCTGGGTGCAAAAAGTTATTATATGCTGTCTCCCAGGTATTCACTGGATCAGACAGATACGGATAAGGCACTTGTAAAGCTGCAGAACTTTATCAATACCTATTCCGAATCGGAGTTCCTGCCGGAGGCCAATGCAATGGCTAAAGAGCTGACAACTAAAAAGGAAAAGAAAGCCTTTGAGATCGCTAAGCAATTTACAAAACTCGGCAACTCCTATATTTTAGATTACAGCATTTCTGCCGTGGCAGCACTGGATAACTTTGTCTCAGATTTCCCAGGAACGATTTTTAGAGAAGAGGCATTTTATTTAAAATTAGTGGCCACAGCAAATCTCGCTCTTAACAGTACAGAGAACAGAAAGCAGGAACGGTTGGAAACCGCAGAAACTGCCTACAATAATTTGTTGAAATATTATCCTGAAACCAGCTTTCAAAAGGAGGCAGATGATCTCTATGAGAAAATCAATGAACAATTAGCTCCCTTTAAAGCTCAAGAAATTACATCGAAATGAATATGAATGATTTAAAAAACACCAAGGCCCCGGTATCTACGGTTACGATCAATAGAAACGAATTTGACGAAAAAACCGAGAACATCTACGAAGCGATTTCGATCACTGCAAAACGGGCTGTTCAGATCAATTCTGAGATTAAAAAAGAATTGCTGGAAAAGCTAGAGGAATTTGCTACGTATAGCGATAGTCTGGAAGAGGTTTTCGAGAACAAGGAACAGATTGAAGTTTCCAAATTTTACGAAAAACTACCTAAACCTCATGCCATGGCAATAATGGAGTGGCTTGAAGATAAAATTTACCATCGAAATACAGAGAAAGACGATCAGTAAATGTTAGACGGCAAAAAAGTCCTTTTGGGAATTACCGGAGGTATTGCCGCCTATAAAACTGCATTTCTGGTTAGACTACTGATTAAAGCTGGCGCTGAAGTTAAAGTGATTTTAACGGAGAGCGCCGCTTCTTTTGTCACCCCCCTTACGCTGGCTACCTTGTCTAAGAATCCGGTCCATCTAGATTTTATCAAAGAGGATGAAGGAACCGTAGACTGGGATAACCATGTAGAACTCGGATTATGGGCAGATCTGATGCTCATTGCTCCCGCCACAGCCAACACTTTGTCAAAAATGGCCAATGGGGTCTGTGATAATTTGTTGCTAGCAACATATCTCTCAGCTAAATGTCCGGTTTATTTCGCTCCTGCAATGGATCTTGATATGTACCGGCATCCGTCAACTAAAGAGAGCATTGAGAAACTTCAGTCTTTTGGTAACGTTTTGATTCCCGCAGCAAGCGGAGAACTCGCAAGTGGATTGGATGGGGAAGGTCGGATGGAAGAACCTGAAAGAATCATCGAGCTAATCCTCAATCATATGCGAAAAGGCCTGCCTCTTGAAGGAAAAAAGGTCTTGATTACCGCAGGACCTACTCATGAAGCCATTGACCCGGTTCGCTATATAGGGAACCATTCTACAGGTCTGATGGGCGTTGAACTCGCCAGAAAGGCCGCCACACTTGGAGCTGAGGTGACCCTCGTCTTGGGCCCCTCTGCTCTTGCTATGTCTGACCCACATATCAAAGTACTCAAAGTGACCAGCGCCGACGAGATGTTCGATGCCGTCATGGGTGATTACAAAAGCGCAGACATCGTGATTGCTGCTGCTGCGGTTGCCGATTATAAGCCAAAAACAGCCGCTCGGGAAAAGATTAAGAAAAAATCAGAACACCTCACCCTGGAGCTCGTAAAGAATCAGGATATTTTACAGACATTAGGCACATCCAAAAAAAATCAGTTCCTCCTTGGATTTGCTCTGGAAACTGAAAATGAGTTGTCAAATGCCCTGTCAAAGCTCAAGAAAAAAAATCTCGACGCTATAGTTCTTAACTCCCTAAAAGATGAAGGAGCCGGTTTTGGCGGAAAGACCAACAAAGTTACCTTTATAGACAAGAATTCTTCAATAAAATCGTTTGAAGTAAAGACCAAAGCCGATGTGGCTGTGGATATTTGGAATGAAATTATTGATCGCCTTCATGCGTAAGACCGTTATTCTTCTTTTTCTTCTTTTTAGCTCTCTTAATTTTTGGGCTCAGGAGCTCAATTGTGTGGTTACCGTAAATTCGGATCAGGTTGGGCAGACCAACCAACAAATTTTCCGTACCCTGGAACGCTCCTTAAACGATTTTGTGAACAGGAACAAATGGACCAACAGGGTTTACAAAGAAAATGAACGGGTGAACGCAAGGATGTTTATCACGGTTACCAAATTTGAATCGAACAGATTTGAAGCCAACATCCAAATTCAATCTTCAAGACCGGTCTTTAATACGACATATGAGAGTCCTGTTTTTAATTACAAGGACAACCAATTTAATTTTGAGTATATAGAGTTTCAGCCTTTGATCTACAACCCCAACATTTTCAATTCGAACCTGGTAGGTGTTGTAGCTTATTATGTTTATATCGTACTCGGACTCGATGCGGACACATTCGCCCTGGAAGGCGGAACGGAGTATTTTAAGGAAGCTCAAAAGATAGTAACACAGGCTCAGGGGAGTAATTTTGCAGGTTGGAACCAGTCGGCTACAGACAACCGCACACGCTTTGTCCTGGTTGACAATTTGCTGTCCAATACGTTTAGAGAATACCGTATTGCCATGTACAACTATCACCGCAAAGGACTCGATATTCTCGGAGATAATAACAGTACCGGAAAACAAGTCATATCCGGCTCCATGCGATTATTCGAAACACTTATTCAGAGAAGGCCTAACGCTTTTTTAATTCAGACTTTTTTCGATGCTAAGTCGGAAGAGATCCTGAATATATTTTCCGATGGTCCCAAGGTCGACATCGTAGCTCTAAAAACAAGTCTCAATAAAGTCGCCCCCTTTTATTCCTCTACCTGGAATGAAATAAAATATTGAGGAACCCCATTTTTTTACAGCGCATATTCGGTTATCTTTACCGTAGATTTAAGGCCGAGGACTATGCTGACCCATCTAACCATAAAAAATTTCGCACTTATCGATGACCTGTCGGTAACCTTTGATCGCGGGTTTAGTACGATCACAGGTGAAACAGGTGCGGGAAAGTCTATTTTTTTAGGAGGTCTTTCTCTGGTTCTTGGGAAACGAGCAGACTTGAGTACATTGAGGGATAAGGATAAGAAATGTACCATCGAAGCTGAATTTCAGATTGAGCATTACGACTTAAAACCCCTATTTCGTTTGTACGATCTCGACTATGATCCTCAGACGATTCTCAGGCGCGAGATAAAGCCGAGTGGCAAATCACGGGCTTTTATCAACGATTCGCCTGTAACCCTTGATATCCTTTCTGCCTTGGGACAGCGATTGATCGATATTCATTCACAGCATCAAACGTTGGAGCTCACAGAAAATGAATTTCAATTAAAGGTAATCGATGCATTAGCAGACAATAAGGAACTCCTCACAACGTACAATTCTCTTTTAAAAACCTATACTTCAGCAAAGAAAGAACTGCAAGCCCTTAGACAAATGCAGACGGAAGCAGAAAAGGAAGAGGATTACAATAATTTTCTTTTTAACGAACTGGAAAACGCGCCCCTGCATAGCGGAATACTAGAAGAATTAGAATCCACTTACGAAGAATTGAGTAATGTGGAGAGTATCCTCGAGCAATTGTCGGGAAGTCATCAGATACTCACGCACGAGGAAATAGGTATTCAAAACTTACTCTCAAATCTAAAAGGTAGTATTTCTAAACTTGAGGGCTACGGATCGGGCTATGCGGATCTTTCTCAAAGAGTACAATCCGTCTTTCTTGAAATAGACGATATAGTTTCAGAAATAGAGTCGCTGCAGGACGAAGTCGTACCTAACCCCGGCTTGCTTGAAGAGGTCAACGGGAAGCTTCAATTGCTGTACTCACTTCAAAAAAAGCACAGCGCTTCTACGGTTGAAGAACTAGCAGATATCAGAGAGGAACTAGGGGAGAAGATCAGTAAAACTGAAAATCTGGAAGCGGAGATAACGTCACAGGAATCGCTATTAAAGAATACCGAAACGGAATTAGGCAAGCTATCACTTCAATTGCACCATCGACGAATTGCCATTATCCCCGAATTTCAACAAAAGCTCGAAACGGCTCTTCAGGAATTGGGGATGCCCAATGCGAGTTTCAGAATGGAATTAGAAGAGTTGGATGAATTTTCAAATACGGGTCGGGATCATTTTATATTCGAATTTTCTGCCAATAGGGGAGGGCAATTCGGTTCACTAAAAAAGAACGCCTCAGGGGGTGAGCTCTCCAGGATCATGCTGATCATCAAGTCGATCCTCGCGCAATACGAACAACTCCCCACTATCATGTTTGATGAGATAGATACCGGAGTGTCAGGGGAGATATCAAATAAAATGGGTGCGATTATGCAAAAGATGTCATCTAATATGCAGGTTTTTTCAATTACCCATTTACCTCAGGTGGCTTCCAAAGGAGATCATCACTATAAAGTCTTTAAGGAAGACGATGGTAAGATGACTAGAACGAGAATGATAAAACTGACCAATGAGGATCGCGTGGTGGAATTGGCTGAGATGCTAGGAGGAAAGGCTTTATCAGACTCTGCCATGGCACATGCCAAACAGTTACTCAATTAAGAATAAATTAAATATATTTAAAGGACAAACCTAAGAATAACAACATGGGACACAATTTACTCAAGGGAAAAAAAGGAATCATATTTGGAGCATTGGATGAGAATTCAATCGCCTGGAAAACAGCTGAAAGAGTACATGAAGAAGGCGGTAGTTTTGTCCTAACCAATGCCCCCATTGCCATGAGAATGGGACAGATCAATGAACTGGCAAAAAAGACCAATTCCGAAATCATACCGGCTGACGCCACCAATGAGGAGGATCTGATGAATCTCGTAACCAAATCAAAAGAAATTTTAGGGGGTAAACTCGACTTTGTACTTCATTCTATCGGGATGTCTGTCAATGTTCGAAAGGGTCGACTTTACACGGATGAGAAATACGATTTTACAACCAAAGGATGGGACGTTTCGGCGCTTTCCTTTCACAAAGTGATGCAAAGCCTGTACAAGGCAGATGCCATGAATGAATGGGGGAGCATTGTAGCCCTAACCTATATGGCCGCACAGCGTACCTTCCCTGATTACAACGATATGGCCGACAATAAGGCTTATCTTGAATCGGTTGCACGTAGTTTCGGTTACTTTTTCGGGAAGGAAAAGAAAGTCAGGGTAAACACCATTTCTCAATCACCAACACCCACTACGGCAGGGCAAGGAGTAAAAGGATTTGATGGATTTATCGCCTATGCCGAAAAAATGTCTCCCCTGGGGAACGCCACGGCGCTAGACTGTGCGAATTATACCATTTCCCTGTTTTCTGACCTTAGCAGGAAGGTCACTATGCAAAATCTCTTCCACGACGGAGGATTTTCCATGACGGGGGTCAGTCAGGAAGTAATAGAAAAATTCACTGATCAAGAATAACTAATCATCACGCCGCAAAAAAGGGCCATCCCGGAACAGGATGGCCTTTCTTTTAAAATAATAGATGGAACTCTCTTTCTCACTGATCATTCCAGTTTATAACAGACCTGAGGAAATAAAAGAACTCCTTGATAGTCTGTTAGCCCAGACCTATGGAGAAAAGTACGAAGTAGTGATTGTGGAAGATGGATCGCAACATCGCTCTGATGACATTGCCCGCTCTTACGAAGAGAAATTAAATATTCAATATTATTTTAAAGAGAACAGCGGCCCGGGGGATTCCAGGAATTTTGGAATGAAGAAGGCAAAGGGCAATTACTTTATCATTCTGGACTCTGATTGTCTTCTGCCACCCGATTATCTTACCGAAGTGAATTCATCACTTACAGAAAATTACGTCGATTTTTTCGGAGGTCCGGACACTGCACATCCCGATTTCACATCAATCCAGAAAGCTATTAACTACGCAATGACAGCTATGCTCACAACTGGAGGTCTCAGAGGAAATAAAAAGGCTGCGTCAAAATTTCAACCCAGAAGTTTTAATATGGGAATTTCCAAAGAAGCTTTTGAAAAGTCTGAGGGCTTTGGGAGGATACATCCGGGAGAAGACCCAGATCTTACCTTCAGGCTTTGGAAACTTGGATTTAAATCAAAACTTATTGCGAAGGCAGTAGTTTTCCATAAAAGACGAATTGATTTTAGAAAATTTTATACCCAGGTCAGGAAATTTGGAATGGTAAGACCCATTCTCAATAGTTGGCATAGGGGAACAGCACGACTTTCCTATTGGTTTCCGACGCTTTTCATAACAGGGTTGACAACGGCTGTGATTTTGGCCTTTTTAGGATATGATTTGCTCATCTTGGCCTTCCTATTCTATTTTTTAGCGGTTTTTATAGACTCTCTGATTAAAAATAAGTCCATTTCCATAGCGTTTATGTCTGTCTTCGCGGTTATTATCCAGTTTCTCGCCTACGGTTTGGGTTTTTTTAAATCGACATTCTTACTTACTTTTAGTAGAAAGAAACCTCAGGAACTATTTCCCAATCTATTTTTTAAAGCAAAGCAATGACCGCAAAAAAAGCCATGAAAGGAGCTACTAAGCGCAAAGTAAAGGTTTTCTTGATCTTGTTAGTTTGTTCTTTTGGGGCGTGGTTGATCAGTAAGCTTTCCGAGACCTACACGGAAAGGATCACTTTTGAGTTGATTTTTACGAATTCCCCAGATACCCTTATGCTGATGAATTCTTCCGAGAAAGAAATCACTTTGGATGTCCGCGGCAGTGGCTGGCAATTTCTAAGTTCCCGCTTTACCTCAGGAGAATTGACGATCGATCTTGAGAGAGTAGCTTATAACGATAAAAACTTCTATCTCCCTAATCAAGATTACAGGGATCAAATTGAAGCAGCCTTGCCCGGAGACATGAGTATCGTACAGATGGCAGACGAAACACTTCTTTTGTATTTTTCCCGCCTCATCAGTAAAAAATTACCCGTAGAACCAAATGTGGGAATCGATTTAGCACAAAATTTCCTCTTGGAAGGGCCATTGAGAATTCTACCCGATTCGGTTGTTTTAACCGGGCCGCAACAGGAATTGGATACCCTTGTAAAGGTCTATACGGAGAAGGTGGAGCTGACTGAAATTGACGGTAATATTTCGAGAACTCTTAAGTTGGTTAAACCACAATCTCTACTTAACACCAGCTACAATATTGAGCAAGTTCAGCTATCAGCTGATGTCTTCCGTTTTTCGGAAAAGATCCTTGAAATTGCCGTAGAGGTAGTGAATCTTCCCGAAGGAACCCAGATCAGGACATTTCCCAATAATGTGGAAGTGCTGTGCAAAGCGAAGTTGGAGATTTTAAAAGATCTTGCTCCAACAGATTTTAAGGTTATAGCCGACTTGAAGGAAGCACAGGAAAATTCGTCCTTCCTGCCCATCCGATTAGTAAAACAACCAGAACGGGTTCCCAGTGCACAATTATTGCAGAATAGAGTAGAATTTATATTAAAGAGAGAATGATTCGAGTTGGCCTGACAGGAGGAATGGGAAGTGGAAAAACAACCATTGCCAAAATGTTTACCGAACTCGGTATCCCAGTATATAATTCGGATCTGGAAGCGCGCCGACTCATGAATGAAGATTCACAGGTCAGAAAAGCAGTTGTTGATCTATTTGGGGATAGTGCATATGAGCAAGGGCAACTTAACAGGGCTTTTATTGCCGAGAAGGTATTTGCAGATAATCGATTATTGGAAGAATTAAACAAAGTAGTGCATCCTGCAGTGCGGGCGGATTTCAGAGAGTGGACATCCGGCAAATCAGCACCTTATGTCATCCAGGAAGCAGCGATACTTTTTGAAAATGGAGGTCATGAGGAGTTTGATTTCATGATCCTGGTCACGGCTCCGAAAAAGACCAGAATACTTCGCATCAAACAAAGGGATCAGCTCTCTGAAAAGGATATCCTGAAGCGAATGAAACATCAATGGTCCGAAAAAAGGAAAAAAGCACTGGCCGACTTCGTGATTCATAATTCCGACCTTCCGGGTACTCAGGCGAGGGTAAAGGAAATCCACACGCAATTGATGGCAACGGCTGTTAAGCAATAATTTTAACATTTTTGTTAAGGTTAGGTTAAACAGACAATCCCCTAAATGTTAAATTTTTAATTTTACCGCAAAATGAATAAGCGATTATTTGTTTTTCTTGTCATCCTGATGAGTTTGTCTCTGATTGGGATAATATCGGTTCAGTTGTACTGGATAAAGCGCTCTGTAGATGACAAAGAAGAACAGTTCTCAAATGCGATAGCAGAAGTACTCAATCGGGTTACAGACAAGATTGAGGAGAGAGAGATGAGGGATTACTCCGACAGGTTCCTCAGACTGAAGGATAGTTTAGGCGTCATTAAGAGTTCGCATCTCAGCAATATTTTCTTTATTGACAGGGATACCAATTCAAATGAAATCACTTTCTATTCACACGGTATTTTAGAAGAGCAATATAATATAGCATCGACGTTCTTTGACAGTGTTACAGGAGATAGCACCCAGATTAAAAATGTGACCAGTCAGCGCACCAAAACCATATACAAAGAAGAATATGGCTTGGATGGAAGGGGATACCGGCTTAATCCTATACAGAAACTTGAAAAAATAGGAGGTTTGTCTAGTGTAGACAAGGCTGCTTTTGATGATGTTTACCGGGAATATGCCGAAAATGTACCCATCCACAAAAGAGTATCGAAACAGGAAATTGAATTGTTATTGAATCAGGAGCTGATCAACATGGCCATCGATACTGATTTTGAATATGGCATTTATAGCAGGGGGTTACCTACCAAGGTAAAATCTAGGCGATTTAAGTTTGCAGAATCCACGGTGTACAAAGCTCCGATATTTAAGAACAGCGAGGGGAGTAGTAATTTTACTTTGCTGCTCACATTTCCTAAAAAGAAGAAATTCTTACTTGAATCTGTTCTGGGAATGGCTTTCTTATCGTTATTGTTCACCCTAGTGATCGTAATAGCCTATGCCAGTGCCATCCATCAGTTGATCCGTCAAAAGCAGATCTCTGAAATAAAATCGGATTTTATAAATAACATGACCCACGAATTCAAGACTCCTATTGCTACCATAAATCTAGCAGTAGAAGCGATTAGGAATCCCAAAATAATTGGGGATCAGGACAAGGTCATGAGATATTTGCAAATGATTCGTGATGAAAACAAAAGAATGCACGCTCAGGTAGAGAACGTTCTGCGTATTTCAAAACTGGAGAGAAACCAATTGGATATCTCTAAGGACAGGGTGAATGTTCACGATTTAATCCACAAGGCAATTTCTCATGTGGAACTCATTGTATTAGACAGAGGAGGTTACATTAACACACACCTCGATGCAGAAAGAGATGAGATTTTGGCTAACGATATGCATTTTGGAAATGTTCTGGTCAATATCCTTGACAATGCCATAAAATACTCTCCTGAAGCACCAAAAATTGATGTGCATACGGAGGTTGCAAAGAACTATATCATCATAAAAATTGAGGATCAGGGTGCGGGAATGAGTAAAGCTGTACTAAAAAAGGTTTTTGAAAAATTCTACCGGGAGCATACCGGAGATATACATAACGTCAAAGGACATGGGCTTGGATTAGCCTATGTAAAAAAAATAGTGGAAGATCATCAGGGCGAGGTTTCTGCGGAAAGTGAAAAAGGGAAAGGAAGCACTTTTTACATAAAAATGCCCTTAATTTAAAGTATTATGGAAACAGTTAATAAGAAAATATTGTTAGTTGAGGATGATCCGAATTTCGGAATTGTGCTGAAGGACTATCTTTCTATGAACGATTTTGATGTCACTCTGGCTAAGAATGGCATGGAAGGATTTGAGAAATTCAAAAAAGACAATTTTGATATATGCATACTCGATGTGATGATGCCCTACAAAGATGGCTTCACTCTTGCCAAGGAGATTAGGGATAAGAACGAGAACGTGCCTATCGTCTTCCTGACGGCAAAAACCATGAAAGAAGATGTCCTCAAAGGGTATAAAGCAGGTGCGGATGACTACCTCAACAAACCCTTTGATTCAGAGGTGCTCTTGATGAAGCTCAAAGCCATCCTTCAGAGAAAAGCCTCCAGTACGCTGGCAGATAGCAAACAATTTGAATTCAAATTTGGTAATTTTCATCTGAACTCCAAATTGAGATTCTTAAAATACAAAGATCAAGAACCTATAAAGCTATCCCCTAAGGAAAATGAACTTTTGCGTTTGCTCGCACTTCATGAAAACGATTTGATGCCCAGGGAACTTGCGCTGACGAAAATTTGGAGGGACGACAATTACTTTACCTCCCGTAGTATGGACGTGTATATTGCTAAATTGAGGAAGTATCTGAAAAAAGACGATATAGTTGAAATTCTGAACATACACGGCGAAGGCTTCAGGCTGGTCGTAAAGAGCGATAAGAAAGAAGGGTAAATCAGAATTCTAAGAACAGTAAAAGGCAGCGAATCGCTGCCTTTTTTATT
>JABDQM010000137.1 GCA_013042315.1 Flavobacteriaceae bacterium
TCATCACCTTTGATGAGTGGATATATTTCAGAAGAGAACGCTGCCTTAATTTCCAATAGCGTACCCTTTAAAACGAGCAGGATGGGGCGTGGAAGAGTAATCCTCTTTACAGACAACACCAATTTCAGGGCTTTCTGGTACGGTACTAATAAACTCCTGATGAACGCTATTTTCTTTGGTGATATGATGTAGAATCGATTGATAACAAAGGCGGACTGCGCTTACAGTTTTGCTTTGCTCAATTTCACAAAGAACAAGTTAAAGGCAAAATGAAGGAGAACAACAAGTGTAGCCGGGAACGCTCCGAAGTAACTATTGAGAAGTATCCAAAGTGTGAGATACAATAGAGGTTGTACTACGCTTACATAGCAAAATCGGAAAGTACTGATAAATTCCACCTCCTGGATCTTTGGCTTTAGTACCCACCGCCAAAAGAAGACGATCGGGGCGTTAATTGTAAGGAATATAGCGGTAAGTAAAAGCTCATAAACAGACTGTTTAGGCCGATCTTGTTCTACAGGATTACGGAGAAATTCCTTTATTAGCGTATTCGATTCTTCAGGGTTTTGGAAGTCTACACCTTTGCCAACAAGAAAATTGTGAATTCGCTCGTATTCAGTAAGATCTTCAATATGGGTGGTACTTCTTTTTAAGCCGTTTGAGACCAATTCTTTTAACCCGGATACGGAGGCGGCCAATTCACTCGGATTGTAATTATCCCTGGAGGATATGGGTTCATCGAAATAAAAGGCCACCCGATCTGGAAACCCATCGGCTTGCTCGTAATTAATACCTACCGGAACCAGCAATACTTCTAGATCGGGGTCTTTTTCCAGGGCAGTAAATATTATTCTTGTAAATCCTTTGCTGAGCGGGCGCACCCTTCTCATAATATTGTGATTGGCTTCGGGAAAAATAAAGATGGTTTTCCCGGCCTGCAGAAGTTGAGTACACTCGTCAAAAATTACCTCATTCTTCGCCAATGTATCCCTTCCGTCCCGAATACGGTAGACAGGGAGCATCCTCAGAAAGTTAAAGATCTGTTTAACCAGAGGATTGACAAAAATATCGGCCCGGGTAAGGAAATAAGATCGAAAAGGAGTAAAAGCGGCAATCACCAGGGGATCGAGCAAGGCATTCTGATGGTTAGCGAGAAACATCACTGCCTTGTTCGAAGGCACTTTCTCTATCCCGTGAAGCCTGATTTCTCTAAAATAGCAGAACAAGGCAACACAGGCTATCTTCTGAGTGAACATGTACATAAATGGCCTCATCCTCCTACCCCCTCTCCCAATGGTTTATAGGCCCAAATAGTACCCAGGGTCAGGCCGGAAATCAAATGCCAGATTCCCCAGAAAGCCGTCAAAATGGCCATCCCTCCCAATCCTTCAAAAAAGGTAAATATCAAAACCAGGCCCAGGCCCGAATTCTGAATGCCCGTCTCTATAGTTATACTCCTGATATCGACCCGAGGAAGTTTAGCCGCAGTGGCGAGGGAAAAACCGGTGAGAAAAGCAATGGCATTGTGCAGTATTACAATCCAGAAAACGTAAATGAGATAGTCTTCGATGAGCAAACGGTTCTTATAGACCACAAAGAGGATCAGACAAACAAAAAAAACCAGAGAAATAATTTTGAGATATTTTGAGAGTTTAACCGCCAGACCAGGGAATTTTTCATGGATCCAAATACCGAAAATCAATGGAACTCCCAGAATGAGGGCCACAATTTCTATCATTTCCATGGGCGCAATGGATACCTCCTTTAAAATAGTCTGGGTTGGCGGATATAAAGAACCCCAAAAACTGAGATTGAGGGGAGTGAGAATTATTGCCAATAAAGTGGCTAATGCGGTTAAGGTAACTGAAAGGGCTCTATTCCCACCAGCATAAGAGGTGATGAAATTGGATATATTACCTCCCGGACAGGCTGCTACTAAAATCATTCCAAGAGCAATACTAGGAATGGGTTGTATGATCAGAACCAGTAAAAAAGTAAGGCAGGGCAAAATAAAAAACTGACTCAGTACTCCCACCAAGACAGGGCGTGGATTTCTGAACAGCGCCTTAAAGTCGGATACTTTGATGTGTAATGCTACTCCAAACATGATCAGGGCAAGGACACCATTGAGGATCCAAAGTGTTTCTGTTGAGAAATCGATGCGTGCCGAGTCGAGTGTTGAATTAATCACTTGTTTTATTTAGCTAAGAACCAAAGTGGCAATAATCCAAAGATAACCAGATTCAATTAACAGCAGGACATCTCTGGAGCCATCCCCATCTGTCAAAATCAAATGATTTATTCATATTTAAAAAGAGCTTAGTATTTTTACACAACAAAACAGATCTATGGCACGTACACCCAGCAATATGCTCCCCTTAGGCACTGAGGCACCTTCCTTTGCTTTACTCGATACCGTTTCTGACACTACGCTATCCCTGGATGAGATCAAAGGAACAGAAGGCACAGTTATAATGTTTATCTGCAATCACTGTCCGTTTGTTAAGCACGTCAATCATCAGCTGGTCAAATTGGCAAAAAAATACACAGATAAAGGAATCGGTTTTGTTGCCATATCGAGTAACGATGTTGAAAATTATCCTCAGGATGCTCCGCATTTGATGAAAGAAAACGCAGAAGGAGAAGGTTATCCTTTTCCTTACTTATACGATGCCACCCAGGAAGTCGCCAGGGCTTATGACGCGGCTTGTACGCCCGACTTCTACCTCTTCGACTCTCAATCACGACTCATCTATCGCGGGCAGTTAGACGACTCGAGACCCGGAAATGGAATTCCTGTAAGCGGGAACGATCTCAGAAGGGCGTTGGACAATTTACTTGCGGGAAAGCCTCAGGAAGAGGATCAAAAACCCAGTATTGGATGCAATATTAAATGGATAAAGAGCTAGAGCAGGGTAAAATCCAGAAAGTTCAGCTTGAACCTCTACAGGCAGGGACTCAAGAGCTATACTGCCGTGTAGGAGAGCGAGCTTACAGGGACCATTATCTGCATCTTTGGCCGGATGGGGATCCCTCGCCTTATATTTCTACTAGTTTTACCCTTGCCATTCTCAACGGAGAAATTAAGGATAAGAATACCCTTCATTATTTAGTCAGATTAGGTGCTGTATGTATTGGAATCGTTAAACTGATTAAATTCCATCAGATGAATAATATTCCGCTACAAAAACCCATGTATCTCGAAAAGATCTATCTCCTATCTCTGTATACAGGGAATGGCTATGGAAAGGAGGTTTTGGGAGAAATAGAATCTATCAGCC
>JABDQM010000138.1 GCA_013042315.1 Flavobacteriaceae bacterium
TTTGGAGACTTCCATTTTATCTGGACTAAAACAAGACTTAAGACCGATTTCTTCCTCAACTTTAATGGAGAAATACGATATGAAGATCTGGCACTTACGGAGAGAAGTAAAGATTATATCTACGATTTGGACGAGGACGGAAATCCGTATTCCCCATCCTGGTATACTTTAAACCTCAGATCGCAGTATCAGTTCAGCAATACCCTAACAGCTTCTTTATCCCTTGAGAACATAACAGACCAGAGATACAGGACGTATTCTTCAGGAATAGCTGCACCGGGAACGAACCTCATCCTGTCCCTGGGGATTGTATTTTAAAAGACTTTTTCCTTTTCTCAAAGTAAATTTTCTGAAGTAAACTGAGTAATAGGGCTCAGCTTCTGACACTCAGTGAGATATAGCCTTCGATCGCACTTAATCCTCCTGTTTATCGAGGTTCAGGAAGATGCTTTTAATCGAATATTAACAAATTTTAACACTTTTTTAAGGGGGTTTATTTCGAGACCATTGTTGTATGGATGAACAATAAACCCAATTAAAAATTTAGTTCTATGAGACATTTTTTTAAATCGTCAATCTTAGTATTAACAACAATTTTTTTATTCCAATCCTGCAGTAAGGATGACAACGAAGCAGATATGTCAGGAGAAACCTACGATACCAGCTTCAAAATTACCGATGCACCTATAGACAATGCCAACGTTGAAGGTGTATTTGTCACCATAACCGATGTAAAAGTGGATGGAAATTCACTGGAAGGATTTAATGCAACAACGGTGAATTTAGCGGCCTTGGTCAACGGACAAACGGCCACTTTAGGAAATCTCGATCTTGCAGCCAGGACGTATTCAAATATGGAACTCGTCCTTGATTACGAGACCGATGTGGAAGGAAATTCCCCCGGATGCTACGTAGCCCTTGCGAATGGCGCAAAGGACAAGCTAACGGCAAGTGCTAACACCATTTCAGTGAACGATTCCTTTGAGGTTTTCGCCAATACTACCAATGAAGTGGTCTTCGATTTTGATTTGCGGAAAACCATTAAAGAAGAGCAGGGAACTTTGGAATCTGATTTTGAATTCGTTTCCATGTCCGAATTGTCTGCCGGGATCAGAACCGTAAATGAGGAAACGACAGGAGAGATTTCAGGTGCAGCAAATGATGCTGAGGATACTTCTGACAGGATTGTGGTTTACGCCTACGAAAAAGGCACATTCAACGCTGAAACAGAGACCAATGGGCAGGGAGAAAGCAATGTCACTTTTAAAAATGCAGTGACCAGCTCTGTAGTAAATTCAACTACGGGATCCTATACCTTGAGTTTTCTGGAGGAAGGAGAGTACGAATTGGTTTTTGCCTCTTATAACAAAGACGGGGATGTCTTCTATTTTAATGCTTTGTTGGAGGCAGAATCGACAACCGGACTTAATTTGGGAGCAATCAATGTGAGTTCGGCTCTTCAGATCAGTGCCAACGTCACCATTACCGGCACCAAATAATACAATTAGAAAAGTAAATAAAAGGCCCGTAATCGGGCCTTTTTTTGTTTCCGTTTCATCATAAAATTAGACAAAATTCACTAATTTTGCCACCTTTAAATAGGTGAAAGAACAGCAGTTATGAAATTTCAGGAATACAAAGGTTTGGATTTATCCAGGATAGGGGAGGAAGTCCTGCAACGCTGGAAAAACGATCGTATTTTTGAAAAAAGTATTGCCACAAGAGAAGGAAAGCCCAGTTATGTCTTTTATGAAGGACCGCCTTCTGCTAACGGTCTTCCGGGTATCCACCATGTGATGGCGCGTACCATCAAAGATATTTTTCCCAGGTATAAAACGATGAAGGGCTATCAGGTAAAGCGAAAAGCCGGATGGGATACTCACGGACTACCCATAGAACTGGGCGTAGAAAAGGAACTGGGAATTACCAAAGAAGATATAGGGGTTAACATCACTATTGAAGAATACAACGCAGCTTGTAAAAAGGCGGTTATGCGGTACACCGATGTATGGAATAGCATGACCGAGAAGATAGGATACTGGGTAGATATGCAGGATCCTTACATCACCTACAAGCCGAAGTACATGGAATCGGTTTGGTGGCTGTTGAAAGAGATCTATGATAAAGGCCTTATTTACAAGGGTTACACTATACAACCGTATTCGCCAAAGGCAGGGACCGGACTCAGTTCTCACGAGTTGAACCAGCCCGGGACTTACCAGGATATTACAGACACTACAGTTACGGCTCAATTTAAAGCTGAGAAAGAGAGCTTGCCCTCCTTTCTGCAATCTGTGGACGGGGATATATATTTTCTTGCCTGGACGACCACGCCATGGACGTTGCCATCGAACACGGCTTTAACAGTTGGGCCTAAAATTGATTATGTATTGGTAAAAACATACAACCAATACACCTTTGAGCCGATCAACGTCATTTTGGCCAAAGCCCTGGTAGGTGAGCAGTTTAAGGGAAAGTTCACCGAAGTGTCTTCAGACGAAGAACTGGGGGCATTTAAAGAAGGCGATAAAAAAATACCCTATAAAATTCAGCTCGATTGCAAGGGAAAAGATCTTTTGGAAATCAGATATGAGCAATTATTGCCCTATGCCTTGCCTTATAAGCATCCTGAAAATGCCTTCCGTGTAATTGCGGGAGATTTTGTGACTACAGAGGACGGTACAGGAATAGTTCATACTTCACCAACTTTTGGAGCAGATGATGCCATGGTAGCCAAACAAGCTTCCCCTGAGGTCCCCCCACTACTGGTATTGGATCAGTACGAGAATCCAGTTCCTCTGGTAGACTTACAAGGGAAATTTCGCCCTGAGATGAAAGAACTCGCGGGCAAGTACGTAAAGAATGAATACTACGAAGAGGGAGAGGCCCCGGAGAGGTCGGTTGATGTTGAGCTGGCGATAAAACTCAAGGAGGAAAACAGGGCTTTTAAAGTGGAGAAGTACCTGCACAGTTATCCCAATTGTTGGAGAACAGATAAGCCCATCCTGTATTACCCATTGGATTCCTGGTTTATCAAGGTGACCGATATCAAAGATCGAATGTTTGAACTTAACCAGACGATCAACTGGAAACCCAAAGCAACAGGAGACGGACGGTTTGGGAACTGGCTTGCCAATGCTAATGACTGGAACCTTTCCAGATCTCGTTTCTGGGGAATACCCCTGCCGATATGGAGAACAGAAGACGGTACGGAAGAGATCATCATTGGTTCGGTAGCTCAGCTTAAGGAAGAAATTGAAAAGGCCCTAAATGCGGGGTTGATGGAGAATGATCCCTTTGCTTCATTTGAATCAGGGAATATGGAAGAGGCCAATTACGACAAAATTGACCTGCATAAGAATGTGGTCGACGCTATAGTTCTGGTCTCTGCTTCAGGCAAGCCGATGAAAAGGGAAACCGATCTGATTGATGTTTGGTTCGACAGCGGATCTATGCCCTATGCACAATGGCATTATCCTTTTGAGAATAAGGAGCTGATAGATGAAGGGAAGACATTTCCAGCCGATTTTATTGCCGAAGGAGTAGATCAGACCAGAGGGTGGTTTTACACACTCCACGCTATAGCCACAATGGTATTTGATTCTGTGGCTTATAAGAATGTGGTTTCTAACGGACTTGTATTAGACAAGGAAGGAAAGAAAATGTCTAAAAGGCTAGGAAATGGAGTAGATCCCTTTGAAACCATCAAAGAATTTGGCCCGGATGCTACCAGATGGTACCTCATTGCCAATGCCAATCCGTGGGACAATCTCAAATTTGATGTAGATGGCATACAGGAGGTAAAGCGAAAGTTTTTCGGAACACTTTACAACACCTATTCCTTTTTTGCCCTTTACGCCAATATCGATGCATTTAGCTATAGCGAAGAAGAAATACCTTTAAAGGAAAGACCCGAAATTGACCAATGGATATTGTCGGAGCTGCACTCTCTTATAAAAGTTGTTGACGAAGCTTACGGAGACTACGAACCCACCAAGGCAGCAAGGGCTATTTCAGATTATGTACAGGAAAATCTCAGTAACTGGTACGTGCGTCTTTGCAGAAGGCGTTTTTGGAAAGGGGATTACCAGAGAGACAAGATTTCGGCATATCAAACGCTCTATACCTGTCTGCGTACAGTTGCTCAGCTCTCTGCACCCATAGCGCCATTTTTTGCAGAGCAATTATACACTGACCTGTCGCGGGGAATAGGAGAAAATACACCGGAAAGCGTGCATTTGTCTCATTTTCCTGAGTTCGACCAGAGTATGATCAATCGAACTCTGGAAAGTAAGATGGAAAAAGCACAAACCATTTCCTCTCTGGTGTTGTCGATCAGGCAAAAAGAGAAGATCAAAGTGAGGCAACCCTTGCAGAGAGTAATGATCCCCGTTCTGGATGAAAAACAGCGAAATGAGATCGAAGCAGTTGGAGACCTTATAAAATCAGAGGTCAATGTAAAAGAAATTGAATTGCTGGACGATGCCTCCGGAATTCTAGTGAAGAAGATCAAACCCAATTTTAAGGTTTTAGGCCCCAGATTTGGGAAGGATATGAAAAAAATCGCTCAAGAAGTAGGTAAATTCACACAGGAAGATATCCAAAAAATTGAACGGGAAGGCGAAATTCCCCTTGAGATAGAAAATAAAAGTATTATCTTACAGTTAGAGGAAGTAGAAATAAGTTCTGAAGACATAGAAGGCTGGCTCGTAGCCAGTGCAGGAGGTCTGACGGTAGCCCTCGACGTAACTATTGATGATGATCTCAGGAAAGAGGGTATTGCTCGGGAGCTCGTAAACCGAATACAAAACCTCAGAAAAGAATCCGGATTTGAGGTTACTGATAAAATTGACATAAAAGTGCTAAAAGACGGTTTTGTAGAAAAAGCGATCGAAAGCAATATGCAGTACATCAAAACAGAAACGCTCACCGCGGATCTGGCCTTAGAGGAAAAATTGGATACAGGTACTGCGATCGTGTTTGATGAGGTAAATACAAAATTGTTTATTCAAAAACATTAAGAATTATGGGACAAGATTTAAAAGTTAGATACACAGATAAAGAACTGGAAGAATTTCGAGTTTTAATAGAAGAGAAAATTGAAAAAGCGAAAAGTCATCTCGACTTGTTGCGAAGTTCTTATATGAACGACGGCAATAATGGAACTGATGATACTTCCCCAACTTTCAAGGCCTTTGAAGAGGGTTCTGAAACGATGAGTAAGGAGGCGAATACACAATTGGCCATCAGGCAGGAGAAATTTATCCGGGACTTGAAAAATGCATTATTGCGTATCGAAAACAAGACCTACGGAATTTGCAGGGTCACTGGGAAACTCATCAATAAAGACCGATTAAAACTCGTGCCACACGCAACCTTGAGCATCGAGGCAAAAAACATGCAAAAGTAAATATCACGCCCCGTTAAGGGGCGTTTTTTATCAGTGAAATACTCCTTCTTTTTATTATTCCTGCTGCTTGTTATAAAGCCGGGTTTGGGACAGAACGTGGTCAGGAAAGTCTTGCTCCTCCCGCATATTACAAACATACAGATTGATGCCGATAGCCTTTCTCAGGTACGTTTAGAAACTATAGCAGGATCGGAACTAAGTCTTGTGGCAGTAATGGAAGGTGAATATAAAAAAGACCTCAGTATTGAGTTGGTTGAAGAGGGGAATACGCTCAGAGCACGTGCCGGAATTCAACCCTTCTTTATTCAGCCTAATGACAAGCTGAGTGCCCATAAAGTGATCTCTATTTCTCTCAGTATCGGGGTACCCGAAGACAGAATAGTGTTTCTCTACGGAAACAGTGCCAGGGTTAGTGCCAGCGGAAATTACAAGGATTTAAAGATTGTGCTAAGCGATGGACAATGCACTTTAAAAGATGTGGGAGACCAAATAAGTGTCACTACCCAAAGTGGAAAGATAGAGCTGTATACCGCAAGTGGATCAATTGAGGTGAATACTAAATATGGCAGGGTTATAAGGGACTCCATTCCCAAGGGAGAAAATAATTTTGTCCTTCAATCCAACAGTGGAAATATCACCATCAGATCTCTGGAGTAAGATTATAATTTCTAATAGTAATGTAGCCACTACCATGAACTAATTATTCCTATTTTTGGCCCTGCAGAAGATAACCTATGAATCTCAAAAAGTCCCTTATTCTGATTTTTCTGATTTTAGTGATAGATCAGATCAGTAAAATATACATAAAGACCCATTTTATTCTCGGAGAATCTATTGATGTATTAAGTTGGTTTAAAATCTTATTTATAGAAAATGAAGGTGCCGCCTGGGGAACAAAACTTAGCGATATTTTACCTATTTCGGATAGTAGCGGGAAACTGGTCCTGACGATCTTCAGACTTTTTGCCATCACGGGGATCGGCTACTGGCTTTGGGACAGTATTAGAAAAGCGGCGTCCAAGACTCTTGTCATAGCCGTTTCGCTAATTTTTGCAGGTGCGGTTGGAAACATCATTGATTCCCTTTTCTACGGAATGATTTTCGACGACAGTTACAACACTGTAGCCACCTTTCTATCAGATGAACCTTATGGGAAGCTTTTTTATGGGAAGGTCGTGGACATGCTCTATTTTCCCATGATTGATACGGTATGGCCAGACTGGGTTCCCTTCGTCGGAGGGGATGATTTCCGTTTCTTTGAACCGGTCTTCAACATCGCTGATACCGCCATCAGCACCGGAGTAGGAATACTAGTAGTCTTCAATAAAAAAGCATTTGGGAAAAAGGATCAGCCTGTAGTTGAGGCAGATCAGAAAGAGTAAACCTTCTCAGGGGTGACACAGTAATCCAAAGGGATATCATGAGGCGTAGAATCGCTTATCGTATCGACGGGATCAAATAAGCTCAGTCCAATTTTCTTTGTATTCTCGTTACATTCTGACAGGAATTTATCGTAATAACCACCCCCGTATCCCACCCTATTGCCTTCGGTATCAAAGGCTAGTAAAGGAACAAAAACAACCTCTATATCGGATGGAGAAACCTGAATACCATGTTGAGGTTCAGGGATACCCCAATTATTGGGTTTTAGGGTAGTGCTGTCAGTTAATAAGTAATGCTGGAGTTGATTTTGAGGGGCAATTTTGGGAATGATGATTTCTTTGTCCTTTCCCCTGAGCAGCGTAATAATAGGCCCGGTGTCGATCTCTTTTTTAAGGGTACTGTGAAGAAATATATGATAATAGATATAGCCCCATATGGGCACGGCCAGAAGTTTATTGGCTAATGTAAGGCTTGCATCCTCTATTGTCGAAACGGAAGTGTTCTTTCTCAATTCAAGAAAATGCGTTCGGAGGTCTTTCTTTAGCATAAGGCCGAACAGTTCTTAGAAGTGGGGCAATGAAATGAACTTTATTCTTTTCCGGCAACAGTAAAATAGATCTTGAAGAAGAGCATCAAGATCAGGTACATTCCCAAGGTGATTAGGTAATTGTCCATTAAGTTATTGTTACGTTTGCGCTAAAAATAAGTAAAATTTGTGTAGGTTCTCTACAAGAGGTACGATTTACTCGATGAAATGCACGTTTTTAATAAAGATTTAACAGGCCCTACCGATAGGATCTTTTAAAATGGAAATTAAAAGTTTGATAATCAAATGATTAAAAGAATAAATCACTTTATATGCACAAGAATCCTCTTTAATAATTTTCAAGCATCTCACTTTATTGGGTGAAGTTAGCTTTCGACTCTTTCGAATTTTACCTGTACTAAACGTACTATATTCTCGAATTGACTAATCTTTATGAATAACCCCGGTAAATCATAAAATGATGGAAATGAGGGTGAAATAAATTTTGCTAAATTATCTTTGTTTACAGCGTCTCCAAATATTCCCAATGCCAGAATTATCCGTAGAACTTCAGCTTACCACCCTCCCTGAGTCGCCCGGGGTATATCAGTTCTATGACAAGACGGGAAAAATACTCTATGTGGGGAAGGCCAAAAATCTCAAAAAGCGGGTTACCTCATACTTTACGAAACGCCATGAAAATGGCAAGACCCGGGTGATGGTCAAAAAGATCAGCAACCTGAAGCATATCGTTGTTCCCACAGAATCGGATGCCTTGTTGCTCGAGAATAACCTGATTAAAAAATACAAGCCACGCTACAATGTGTTGCTGAAAGACGATAAGTCCTATCCCTGGATCTGTATTAAAAATGAGCGTTTCCCCAGGATTTTCCCTACCCGTAAGTTGATCAAGGACGGTTCTGAATACTATGGACCTTACACCAGTATGAAAACGGTAAAAACACTTCTAGACCTCATTAAAAGTGTTTATCCGCTGCGAACCTGTAATTACGATCTTTCTGAGGAAAAGATAGAAGCAGGAAAGTACAAGGTATGCCTCGAATACCATCTTGGTAATTGCAAAGGGCCATGTGAAGGATTGCAAAAAGAGGAAGAGTACCATCAGCAGATCGGCGATATCAGGGAAATTATAAAAGGGAACTTTAAATCTTCTCTGCACTATTTTAAAAAGGAGATGAAATCCCTGGCGGCGGATATGCAATTTGAAGCAGCCCAACAGATCAAGAATAAGATTGAAGTATTGGAAAACTACCAGGTTAAATCCACCATCGTCAATCCAAAAATCAATAATGTGGATGTGTTTTCCATCATTTCGGATGAAGCCTATGCTTACATAAACTTTTTACAGCTCTCCCATGGTTCCATCATCAGATCGCATACCATGGAGATCAAGAAAAAATTGGAAGAAGCCGACAAGGATCTGTTGCAACTCGCTATCGTTGAAATCCGGCAGCGGTTCCAATCCCAATCAAAAGAGCTTTACCTGCCTTTTCCGGTAAGCCTTCCCGAAGAATTAAAACTCATTATTCCTAAATTGGGGGATAAAAAGAAGATCCTCGATCTCTCACAACGCAATGCGAAATTTTTCAGGCAAGAACGATTTAAACAAGTGAAGATCACAGATCCTGACCGCCATGTTAATCGCATTATGGCTCAAATGAAATCCGATCTCCGACTATCAGAAGAGCCAAGGCATATTGAGTGTTTTGACAATTCCAACATTCAGGGGAGTAATCCCGTTGCGGCCTGTGTGGTTTTTAGAGATGGAAAACCCGCCAAGAAGGAATACCGTCATTACAATATTAAAACCGTCGATGGCCCGGACGATTTTGCCTCAATGGAAGAAGTGGTGTTTCGCCGGTACAAACGCTTGTTGGCAGAGGATGCCTCCCTTCCCCAGTTAATCGTTATCGACGGGGGCAAGGGTCAACTTTCATCAGCCTTAAAAAGCCTTGATGTTCTGGGACTTAGAGGGAAAATAGCTATTGTTGGGATTGCCAAAAGACTGGAGGAAATTTATTTTCCCGGAGATCCGGTTCCGCTCTATCTCGACAAGAAGTCGGAATCCCTGAAAGTCATTCAGCAACTGCGGAATGAAGCACATCGATTTGGCATCACCTTCCATCGAAATAAACGGAGTAAAGAGGCCATTAATTCGGTTCTTGAAGACATTGACGGAATAGGGGGTAAAACCGTAGAACAGCTGTTGAAACAATTCAAATCGGTTAAACGAATAAAAGAAGCTTCGCTGGAAGACCTCAGCAAGGAGGTAGGACGGGCAAAGGCAAAGAAAATATATGAAAACTTTCATTAATGGTCTATCTTCACAGTATGCGAAATAGTATCATTTTCGCGATGATTTTTATGCTGATGTGCCAAATAAACGCTCAGCAACCTACGGAGGAGAAAGTACCTAAAGTTGGACTGGTTCTCAGTGGGGGTGGAGCTAAAGGCCTGGCCCATATTGGCGCACTAAAAGTCATAGAAGAGTCGGGCGTACACATAGACTATATCGGAGGCACGAGTATGGGTGCCATTATCGGCGCGCTATACGCTTCTGGATATTCTGCAAATCAGTTGGAAATCCTCTTTCGAAATTCAGATCTCACGGATCTGATCCAGGATAACCTACCCAGAGATGCCAAGACATTTTACGAGAAAGAAGACTCAGAGCGATACGCCCTTACCCTGCCTTTTAACAATTTTAAATTATCCTTCCCACAAGGTCTTTCCAGTGGTCAGAATATTTACAATACCCTGGTGAAGATGCTTTATCACGTGAAGGATATACGCGACTTTAATAAGCTTAAAATTCCGTTTTTCTGCATTGCCACCAATGTGGAAACCGGGAAAGAGGTGATGTTAAATAGTGGCTTTTTGCCTGAGGCCATCCTGGCCAGCGGGACTTTTCCATCCTTATTCCAACCGGCAGAAGTGGATGGGCAGATTCTTATTGATGGAGGTGTTCTCAACAACTATCCCGTAGAGGAGCTAAGGGCCATGGGCGCCGACATTGTGATCGGAGTGGACGTACAACACGGGCTGAGAGATCGGTCCTCGCTTTCGTCCGCTACGGAAATACTCTTACAGATCAACAACTTCCGCACAATTAAGGACATGAAGAGAAAATCGGGGCTTACCGATATTTATATCAAGCCAGATATGGATAATTTCTCTGTGATCGACTTTGAGTTGAAAGACACCATTATAAAAACTGGAGAGCAAGTCGCGCTAAAGCACTTAGATGCCCTCGAGGCCCTCGCAAAAAGACAGAATCTATTACCTGAAGAAAGGCCTTTAATCCCGCTGCAGGATTCTCTTATTGTGAACCGACTTGTACTGGAGGGCAACGAAAATTTTTCCAGAGGATATATCAAGGGGAAACTGAGAATCAACCTCAATGAAAAAATGAGCTTTACAAAGCTTCAGCAGGGAATAAATAATTTGGTTGCCACGGGGAATTTTAAAACGATCAGGTACGAACTCCTGTCCAATGGCCTGGGTCAGGACTTAATAATGAGCCTTACAGAAAGCACGGATAAGACCTTCCTTCGGATAGCGGCCCATTACGACAACCTCTACAAGAGTGCAGCTCTGATCAACCTTACCAGGAAAAATTTGCTCTTGCAGGATGATGTGGCTTCAGTTGATCTCATTCTCGGTGACAATCTGAGATACAATTTTCAGTATTATGTAGACAAAGGCTCCTACTGGAGTTTTGGAATCAATTCGAGATTCTATGAATTTAATAAGGAGATTGATTATAGCATTATAGAATCGAACTTTGAAGTTCCCGTAAATGTAAATGTCAATAACATCAATATAAAGGTTACCGATTTTACCAATCAAATCTATTTACAAACTGCACTAAATGAAGAATTTGCCTTTAAAATAGGAGCGGAACACAAACTGTTGACATATAGCACGACTACATTAAATGAAATGCGCAACGACAGCCTTGCACCCCCTCCATCAACTAGCAGTAACAGCACATATTTTGATAAGAGTAATTATCTTTCCACATTTGGACGTCTCACGCTGGACACCTATGACGACAAGTATTTTCCTTCAAGAGGCCTCTATTTTGATGGAGATTTTCATCTCTACCTCTGGTCCTCTGATTTTAACGATAATTTCAAGGAATTTTCTGTTGCCAAAGCCACCATGGGGGCTGCATTCCCACTTTTTCCGAATATGAGTCTCAATCTGGAAACCGAGGGTGGGTTTAAACTGGGAACATCCCGCGTGACCTCCTTCGATTTTGTCCTGGGGGGTTTTGGGTACTATCCTCTGAATAATTTCCAATCTTTTCTGGGATACGATTTTCTAAGTCTGCCCGGCAATAGCTATGTAAAAGCATATGCCCGTTTCGACTATGAATTTAGTCCGAAAAACCACCTTCTTTTTGCCGCGAATATGGCTAATGTTGAAGATGATATCTTCAGGACCGGAGAATGGTTTACGGCACCCGATTATACCGGTTTTGGCCTGGGTTACGGCTGGGAATCTTTTTTCGGCCCCGTACAACTCCTCTATTCCTGGTCGCCGGAAACGGAAGAAAGTCATTTCTTCATCAGCCTCGGTTACTGGTTTTAAGTATTTATGGCTTCAAAACCATATTGATAAGGCCCTGGTCATACCAGAAATTCACTCTTTTTTACGATCTTTGCTACAAGAGTTTTTGCGCATGCTGATCATAAGAATAGACATTACAGCCCATCTTAGGGCCATGTGGTAGCAGCCCTGAAGTTTTCAGGACAGAATCGGGCACACCCTAATGTTAAATCAATTCAAAAATTATATCATGGCTACTTTAGATAACACCTCTTTACACTTGCCAAAGGAGAATCCGGCGGCAGAAGATTTCCTTCCTCTTTTAGGCACCGATCACGTGGAGCTCTACGTGGGAAATGCAAAACAGGCTGCCTATTACTACATGGGGGCATGGGGATTTCAACCTCTGGCCTACGCAGGCCTGGAAACTGGTTTAAAAGACAGGGTTTCCTACGTTTTACAGCAGGATAAAATTAGATTAGTCCTTACGTCCCCTTTAAAAGCTGGGGGAGATATCAATCGTCATATAGACCAACACGGAGATGGTGTTAAAGCCATTGCCTTGTGGGTAGACGATGCCACAAAAAGTTATCAGGAAACTGTAAAAAGGGGAGCAGAATCCTATTTTGAGCCCAAAACTATAAAAGATGATTCCGGGGAGGTGGTTCTCTCAGGAATCCACACCTACGGTGAAACCGTCCATGTTTTTGTGGAAAGAAGTAAATATAAAGGCGTATTTATGCCTGGATATAGAGCCTGGAACCCACGATACCAGCCTTCAGATGTGGGACTAAAATACATTGACCATATGGTGGGAAATGTAGGATGGAACGAAATGAACAAATGGTGTCACTTCTATGCCCATGTGATGGGTTTTGCACAATTGGTTTCTTTTGATGACAAAGACATCTCAACAGAATACACCGCCCTCATGAGTAAGGTGATGAGTAACGGGAACGGAAGGATCAAATTCCCCATCAATGAGCCCGCTGAAGGACGCAAAAAGTCTCAAATAGAAGAGTACATCGAATTCTACAACGGAGCAGGGGTACAGCACATGGCTTTGGCCACAGATAATATTATAGAAACCGTAAGTTCTTTAAGAGATCGCGGGGTAGAGTTTCTAACGGTACCGGCAACTTATTACGAGGATGTCCTGGACCGGGTTGGGGAAATCGACGAGGATCTAGCCCCTCTAAGCGAGCTTGGAATTCTGATCGACCGGGATGATGAAGGATATTTATTGCAAATTTTCACTAAGCCCATTTTAGACAGGCCTACGATGTTTATTGAGATCATTCAACGAAAGGGTGCAAAGTCTTTTGGGAAAGGGAATTTTAAGGCTCTTTTTGAGGCCATAGAACGGGAACAGGAATCAAGGGGAACCCTTTAAAAAAGCATGTATTTTCCTAAATCGTTTAGTGATATAATAAACTATTGTTAACGATCTAGTTAAATTACGTTAAAAGGAAATGCGGTTTCAGGAAGTTGTATTAAGTTTGTGTCATAAGGGGTGGTTCCCTTATAACTTTAAGTATTGGTTTTTCATAATTTAAAGTTTGGTTGGTTATTTAGGAAAAGCTCCGACTCTCGTCGGGGCTTTTTTTGTAGCCAAATTTGGAATAATAGTTGTTTAAATAACGTTAAGGGCATGGCTGTGATGCCTGTTTTACTAATTTTGAACATAAATTATCATGAAAAGGAAGGTATTTCTTGTGTTTCTTTTTCTCCAGGGGATGTTGTATGCACAAAACGTGCATGAAGCATTTAAACCCGGGGAATGGCTCAAATTCAGGATACATTACGGTATTCTGAACGCCAGCTATGCCACCTTGCACGTCAAGACAGACAGCGTAGGAGAGACTCCGGTATACCACGTGGTGGGAAGAGGAAGAACTACAGGTTTTGCAAGTATTTTCTTTAAGGTTGACGATACCTACGAAAGCTACTTTGATATGGAAAATGGCAAACCGTATCGCTTCGTCAGGAAAGTTGACGAAGGGGGATATACCAAGGATATAGAAATCAACTTTGACTACGACAAGAAAGAAGCCCTGCTCGACGATAAGAAAAATGATAAAAAGTTTAATTTTGACCTCGGGGAAAATATACAGGACTTGGTATCTGGTTTTTATTTTCTCAGAAACAATTATGAGATCGGGGATCTGGAGATTGGAAAATCGATTCAACTAAATATGCTTTACGATGATGACGGCATATTTAAGTTTAAACTGAAATACCTGGGAATAGACATACTGCGGACCAAATTTGGGAAAGTAGAATGCCTGAAATTCAGACCTTACGTTCAGTCGGGTCGGGTGTTTAAAGAACAGGAAAGCCTTACCTTGTGGGTGTCAAATGACAGGAATAAGATACCTATCCGGATCAAGGCCGATCTGGCCGTTGGTTCACTCAAAGCGGATCTAGACGGATTCAACGGATTAAAGCATCAGTTCAAGATCATAATGGATTAACTACACCATGAAGAAAAAGGAGCAGATCGCATCACAGATCGAAAAGCTGGCAGAGAAGTACAAAGATTCCGGACAGGATCTCAGCTCTTACCTCGACGGCCTGCTCTATCAGCGTTATCTTACTTATTGGGATTATATTCATCTCGATACCCTGCTGAGCTTGCAGGTTCCCAGGACTTATTTCCCTGATGAGGAGATCTTTATTATGTATCATCAAATCACTGAATTGTACTTCAAACTGATTATACATGAAGAAAAACAGATCGTAGATGACAGGTCGCAGGAAGTAACCCACTTCATTGAAAAAGTAAACCGGATCAATAACTATTACAAAGCACTCATCTCTTCCTTCAGTATTATGATCACCGGAATGGAAAGAGAGCAATTTCTGCGATACCGAATGGCCCTACTACCGTCCAGTGGATTTCAATCGGCTCAATACCGTATGATAGAATTATACGCTACTCCCCTTGAAAATTTAGTACACGAGACAGAGCGAGACAATCGTTCACATGAAGACAGCATAGAAGAGCTGTATGAACATATTTACTGGAAAAAAGGAGCGACAGATATCAATACCGGAGAGAAAACCCTGACCCTCAAGCAGTTTGAATATCGCTATACGCCCAGATTTATCAGGATAGCAAAGGAAGTGGAAGACAATACTATCTATCACAAATACCTGAAATTACCAGAAAAAAGTCGGAATAATAAAGCCCTTAAAGATGCGTTAAGAAGGATGGACCTCAATGCGAATGTAAATTGGCCGCTGATGCATATGGGCTCGGCCTACCGCTATCTCAGTAAAGGAGACAAGGCAATAGAAGCAACAGGAGGGACTAATTGGAAAGAATATTTGCCTCCAAGTTTTCAAAAGGTGGTGTTTTTTCCGAAATTGCACGCCGAACAGGAATTAGAAAATTGGGGAAAACAATGGGTAGACCACTTATTTAATCCCGAAAAAACAACCTAAAATACAATGCGAAAATACTGGGGCCTCTTTTTAGCATGTATCCTGCTATCTTCATGTGGTGAAGAAAAATCTACTGCTACTGCAGTTAATGGGGAAATTGATGTTCAAGAATCTATCCCGGAAAAGAACATCGAGAAATACGGAATAAACCTCTCAGATTACATAGTAGTTGAAGATACGATCAGAAGGGGTGACATTTTCGGTGACCTTATGACTCGTAACAAGGTGGATTATCCTAAAATCTACGAGCTTACCCAAAGGTTTAAAGACACCTTCGATGTGAGGCGGATAAGGGTCGGTAATCCCTACACCATTTTGAAATCCAGAGATACCTCGGAGGTAGCTCAGCTTTTTATTTATGAGAATGATGCGATTAATTATACGGTAGTCGACTTTAGAGACACCGTTCTTGCATACAAAGGGAGAAAGAAAGTAAAACTAGTACAACGTGAAGCATCGGGAGTGATCCCACAAGGAGGATCTTTATCCGACGTTATCGTAAAACAGAATATCGATTATCTGATGGTGAATGAACTATCGGGCATCTACGCATGGACGATCGATTTCTTTAAGCTTGATGCCGGAGATAAATTCCGCATCATTTACGAAGAAAAATATATTAATGACAGCATATATGCAGGAGCAGGTGAAGTAAAAGCGGCCTACTTTGAGCACAGAGGAGAACCGTTTTACGCCTTTGCCTACCACAATGATTCGCTCGACATCAAAGAGTACTACGATCATGAAGCCAACAACCTTCGCCGCACATTTTTAAGGGCTCCCTTAAAGTTTGGCCGACTGTCATCTCGCTACAATCTCAAACGAAAAATACGATACTACGGTTACAAGGTGAGACCCCATAAAGGAACAGATTACGCCGCACCTATAGGCACTCCGATCCTCGCTACCGCTGACGGCGTAGTTACGGAGTCTACCCGTAGAGGCGGAAACGGGAAATACGTAAAGATCAGACATAACGGCACTTACAGCACACAGTACTTGCATATGAAAGCCCAGAAGGTTCGCCGGGGTGAGTACGTAAAGCAAGGCGACGTCATTGGTTGGATCGGGATGACCGGAAATACCGGAGGACCTCACGTTTGTTACCGCTTCTGGAAGAATGGACGACAGGTAGACCCACTGCGGGAAAAATTACCGGCCGCGGAACCTTTGGCCGAAATCTTGAGACCCGCCTATTACGACTATATGGATCCGGTAAAAACCCAACTCGATTGTATTGATTTTCCCGAAGAACAGGCAGAAGAACTCCTAACACTCAACTAGTATAATGCCTTTAGAAAAAATTAACCCAACCACTACCGACGCCTGGAAAAAGCTCCAAAAACACTACCGGGAAACCAAAGTTCAACACCTAAAAGACTTATTTAAAAAAGACCCGGAAAGGGCAAAGCGATTCTCCAGACATTGGCAGGATTTTTTTGTCGATTTTTCCAAGAACAGAATTACGGATACCACCCTGGAAACGCTGCTTCAACTGGCAGAAGAAGTAAAGCTAAAAGATGCAATTGGCAAGTATTTTGGAGGGGATATCATCAATGAGACTGAAGGGAGGGCAGTGCTCCATACAGCCCTGAGGGCCGGGAAGTCAGAAAAAATCCTCGTCGACGGGGAAAATGTAGTTCCGGAAGTTTACGAAGTAAGAGATCATATCAGAGAGTTTTCTCAAGCCGTCATTTCAGGTAAATCAAAAGGGTATACAGGAAAAGCATTTACCGATGTCGTTAATATAGGGATTGGCGGATCAGATCTGGGTCCGGTAATGGTTACAGAAGCCCTTAAATTTTACAAGAA
>JABDQM010000139.1 GCA_013042315.1 Flavobacteriaceae bacterium
GCCATTAAGGAGGCCGTAAATGTCATGGACATTGCCAACAAGAATAATTACAAGGTGATCCTGGCTGTGCGACCCAATTAATGTCGTTCCTAGATACGAGACACAAAAAAAAGTCCTTCTCACTTACCGTTTTTCTGCTAAGTGCCTTACTCCTATTGCTCTTTTATATCGGACTCACCTATATGGAGCCACCTATTGAAAAGGGGATAACGGTAAACTTTGGGAGTATGGAATTCGGTTCAGGTAGAGAACAACCCAAAGAAATACTGCGACCTGCACAGAGCCAAACTCCTGAAAAATCCGAACCTGAAAAAGAAGCAGAAGTTTTAGAGGCGGTAGAAGAGCCTGTTGAGGAAGCAGCTCCTGATAAAGAGGCAGAAGAAGTACTTACCCAGCAAAGGGAAGAGGCTATCAAGATCGAAAAACAAAAAGAAGCAAGGAAAAAGGCAGCGGAAGCTGCGGAAAAAAAGAAAAGGGAAGAAGAGCGGGTTGAAAGGGAGAGACTAGCGGCTATTGAAAAAGCAAGGCAAGAAGAGGAAGCTAAAAAAAGAAAATTGGACGCCCTTATGGGGGGTATAAATAATGCAGACGGAACTGCCCAGGGGAATGAGGGTGATGATCAGTTACCGGGAGATAAAGGTCAGGCTGATGGCGATCCCTATGCGACCAGTTATTACGGTACTCCGGGATCTGGAAGTGGAACCGGGGGCTATGGCCTAAATGGAAGGTCTTTGGTCAACCAGGGGAAAGTTCAGCAGGAATGTAATGAAGAGGGAAGAGTTGTCGTCAGAATAATCGTAGACAGAAATGGGAAAGTAATCGATGCTACACCAGGGGTAAAGGGCACTACGAATAATCATCCTTGTTTGTTGGCTCCTGCAAAGAAAACTGCATTTCTACACCGCTGGAATCTCGATCAGAAAGCACCAAATCAACAAGTCGGTTTTGTCGTAGTCAATTTTAAACTGGGGGAATAATTGATGACCTATAACGACACCCTGGACTGGATGTTTGCACAACTTCCCATGTACCAGCAAAAAGGGGCTTCGGCATACAACGGTAAACTTCAGGGCATACAAGCTTTCGCCACCCATTTGGGAGAGCCACATCTCAATTTTAAAAGTATTCATGTGGCGGGGACCAATGGAAAAGGATCCTCCAGTCATATGCTTGCCTCTATCTTGCAGGAAGCAGGGTACAAAACAGGCTTGTACACTTCTCCACATCTCAAGGATTTCCGGGAACGTATTCGGATAGACGGCGAAATGATCTCAGAGGAAGGGGTAGTACAATTTATCTCAGACAACAAATCGTATATCACCAAGAATAGGATGTCATTTTTTGAAATGACTGTAGCTCTTGCTTTTGATTATTTTTCAAAGGAAAAGGTAGATATTGCTGTTGTAGAAGTGGGATTAGGAGGAAGACTGGATTCTACCAATATTATTTTTCCGGAAGTAGCATTAATTACAAATATCGGGACGGACCACGCTGATCTCTTGGGAGATTCGGTGGAAAAAATAGCATATGAAAAAGCGGGGATCATTAAGCCTTATACTCCGGTGGTTGTAAGTGAGAAACAGACAGAAACCACCGAAGTATTTACTGCTGTGGCAGGACGTCAGCAGGCTAAACTGGTTTTTGCAGAAGAGATAGTAAAGACTGCCTATTCCACTTCTTTACTAGGAAGTTATCAAGCGAGGAATATAAAAGGAGTAGTAGCAACCGTGCAATTGTTGGAGCAGTTCAAGGTAGAAGAAGAGCATATTAAAGCGGGATTGAAAAAGGTAGAAGAGAATACCGGACTCTTGGGTCGATGGCAAATGCTCTCAAAGCATCCAAGGATCATAGCCGATACGGCTCACAATAGTGAAGGACTTGCTCTGGTGTTGGATCAACTGCTCAAGGAAGTGTATACCGACTTATGGATTGTCCTGGGGATGGTTAAGGAGAAAAACCTTGAGCAGATCCTTCCTTTATTTCCGGAGAAGGCGCATTATTTGTTTTGTAAACCTGATATACCTCGAGGATTAGACGCTGATCTTCTGGAGGCAAAAGCCAAAGAATACGGTCTTAAAGGCAAAGTATATGGTTCTGTTAGTGCGGCATTAGAATCAGCAAAAGAGAGAGCTGGGAAAAGCGATATAATTTTTGTGGGAGGCAGCAATTTCACGGTAGCTGAGGTGCTGTGATTTTTTACTTTTTTTATTTTAGGTATCAAAAAACTATTCTATATTTGCACTCCTTTTCGGGCTCTTAGCTCAGTTGGTTCAGAGCACCTGCCTTACAAGCAGGGGGTCACTGGTTCGAATCCAGTAGGGCCCACATCAAGCAACAAATCCATCCGATTTTTCGGATGGATTTTTTAATTCCAGAGCATGCCATATTCGTATGAGCATGCGCAGTGGAATTAAAAATCCTAAGCGGCAATGGCCGCTGGGATTTGTTATTTGCAAAAGCGGTTTCCCAAGGGATCATCGCTTTTGAGCGATAATCCAGTCTGGAAAAATCCAAACTTGTTTGAGATTGTGGAGGGAATAAAAACATACACCGCATGGAAGTGCGGTGTGATTTTCTAATTGCAAAAGCGGTTTCCCAATGGAACAGTGAGCTTAGCGAACTAATCCAGTATTGGACATTGAAGCTCCAGTCAGCCCTGACTAATAATCCGTGCTCAAGATTATCCCAAGAATAAAATCTTTAACACCAATACTACAAAACACAGATAGCAGTAATCTTTCCTTAAGTAAAAAAGTTTTCTTTCTATTTTTATCTTGAAATTAAATGCCTTGGTAATTGAAGAAGATACTCGACTTTACAAAGACATTCCTGCTCTATCTTTTCATTTTTCTGCTACACGTGGTTGTAGGAGTTGGAATAAATTTTGTAGCTGACCCAGTAAGACAACCTTTAGATTCAATAAGTCACTTTCTTCACCCTTATATCGGCTTAGTCTCTGTTGTGCTTAGTTCTGCCTTGTTATTATTTCTGACTACTCTGTTTACAAAATTTGATCTTCGAAGTTTTTTTAAAAAAGCAGACTCCAAAATTTTGCTTTTTACAATTTCAGCTGCAATTATTTTCAATTTGATTGTCACTTTTAAAAAAGTTTTTCTCACCGGTTCAATTGTAAGTGTTCCGCCTTGGAAAGATGTCGTTTACACTGGACGGTTTCTGGGACCTTTCATTGAAGAAATTTTCTTCCGGGGGTTTATGTTAAAATCCTTTTATAAGTTAAGTGACAATTTTGTCTTGTCGGCTGTAGTGTCAAGTGTATTTTTTAGTGCTGTTCATTATAATCCTTATGCACCCTATTTTAATCTACTACTTTCTACCTTCTTTCTTGGTTTGATTACATGTTTCTTAATGGTAAAATACAATAACCTCTGGTATTGCATAGCTTTTCATTTCACTTACAATTTTGTTGTTTGGTTTACTCAGAATCCTTAAATCCAGTCGGCGCGGATTTGAAATCCGTGCTGACTACTATCCCAAGAATCAAATATTATCACCAATGCTGCAAACACAGATAGCGTTATTCTTTCCAATCAGCGCGGATTTGTAATCCGTGCTGACTACTATCCCAAGAATAAAACGGTTACCCCTAATTCATTTTCTAGTTCGGCATAATTTCTTGCAGAATTAAACACATAGTGCTCAGGAGCAGTAACAATTTTCTGTACCACAGGATTGTTGTGGATGTACTGAACTTTTTGTTTGATAAACCAGCCGGATACAGCCATTTCTGCGTGATACCCATTTTGCCATACTTTGTATTTTGTTGACATCTGTGTTTTATGGCCAAGATACAGGCCCATACTGTAGTTTGATTACAGCTGAAGGGTATTATTGATAATCGCACGGATTATAAATCCGCGCTTTCATATTACAAATCCGCGTTTTCTGAATTTATTTTCACGCTTTCTGATCGTTTCCACTTGTAATATATTACTTACATCTTATTATTTTTCATCATTTGCCTTATCTTTAAAGCTTAACCATAATTAGTACGCATGAAAAATTTTATTAGTCTACTCCTTTTCTTATTTATCGGCATTTCAACCCTGCATAGTCAAGTTGACGGGCTTACCGGCAGCGCGATTCCTGAAGAAGAAATTCCTGTGGATTCTAAGGTGAAAATAGGCAAACTCTCCAATGGGCTTACCTACTATATCAGAAATAACGGTAAACCTGAGGACAAGGTTGAACTCCGACTTGTGGTCAATGCCGGATCCATCATGGAAACAGATCGGCAGCTAGGCCTGGCTCATTTTATGGAGCACATGAATTTCAACGGAACTGAAAATTTTGAAAAGAACGACCTGGTCGACTATCTCCAAAGTATTGGGGTAAAATTCGGGGCCGACCTAAATGCATATACCAGTTTTGACGAAACAGTTTATATTCTTCCCATCCCCAGTGATGATCCTGAGAAGCTCGAGAAAGGCTTTCAGATTATAGAAGATTGGGCGCACAACACTACCCTATCCGAAGAAGCAATAGATGGCGAACGCGGGGTTGTCCTTGAAGAACTCAGGCTGCGTCTGGGCGCGGAAGAGCGCATGCAAAAAATAACACTCCCTAAGATCATGTACGGTTCAAAGTATGCAGACCGACTGCCCATAGGAACCAAGGAGAACCTTGAGAACTTCACTTATGAGGACGTTAGGAACTATTATAATACTTGGTATCGACCTGATTTAATGGCAGTTATTGCCGTAGGTGACCTGGATCCAGCCACCTTGGAGTCAAAGATTGTATCGCATTTCTCTAAAATAAATAAAGCCGATAATCCTGCCGAGAGAGAATCTTACGAGTTGCCAAATCACGATGAGACATTTATAGCCATAGCTTCCGATAAGGAGGCCGCCTTCAGTAGTGTACAAGTTTTATATAAAGACCCATTTCCAGCACCAAAAGTTTCAACCATAGGTGACTATCGCGAAAGATTAGTAAAGAATCTTTTTTCTACCCTCATCAACAACCGATTAAATGAACTTAGAAATAGCGCAAATCCGCCTTTTGTTTTTGGTTTTTCATATTACGGAGGCACTTTTGCCAGGACAAAAAATGCATACCAGTCTTTTGCACAGACCAGTCCGGAAGGACAGATGGGCGGACTAAAAGCTATTCTGGAGGAAAATGAAAGAGTAAAACGGTATGGATTTCAAGCCGGCGAGTTCGATAGAGCTAAAAAAAGCCTTTTAGCCCAACTTGAAAAGCAATATAACGACCGCGATAAATTAGAAAGCAATCGAATTGTTGGGCAGTATATCCGTAATTATTTGCGAGATGAGCCTATACCCGGTATTGCCTGGGAATTCGAAATGACAAAACGCCTATTACCCACTATTAAATTGGAAGAAATAGGAGTACTGATCAATGATTTTCTTCATGATGACAATAGGGTTATCGTAATGACCGGACCTGAGAAAGAAGGCCTAGATCAAGTAACAGAAGAAGAAGTTAGCAGCCTTTTGGAAACGATCAAAACGTCAGAGATTGCAGCATATCAGGATGAAGAAGTAAGATCTAATCTTATTGAAAATATGCCTACGCCCGGAACCATCGTGAAGACCGAAACAGATCCGAATTTGGAAATTACCACATTGACCTTAAACAACGGAGCTAAGATCAGCTATAAAAAAACAGATTTTAAAAATGATGAAGTCCTATTCAGAGCGTTTAGCCCTGGAGGTACAAGTTTGTATTCGGATGAAGAACTCAAGGCTACTGCTTTTGCGAATAGTGGTCTCTCACAAGCAGGGATTGGCGGGTTATCTCTCACCGACATGAGCAAGTTTATGAGTGGGAAAATCGTAAGAGTGTCACCCAGCATAGGTGCCTTTAGTGAAAATTTCAGTGGTTCAGCGGCCCCTAAAGATCTTGAGATTTTATTTCAAATGGTTCACCTTTATTTTACCTCACTCAATAAAGATCAGGAAGCCTTTAATTCCTTTATTACCAAGCAAAAAAGCTTTTTGGGAAATTTGATGGCTAATCCTCAGTTTTACTTCCAAGATCAATTGGGTAAGATTCGAAATGAAGGAAACCCAAGGTACACCGGATTCCCAACCGTAGAAAAAATGGAATCTGCCGATTATGATCTCGCTTATGAGAAATACCAGGAGCGTTTTGCAGATGCCGGTGATTTTCATTTTTACTTTGTGGGTAATGTGGATGAAGCTAAATTGAAGAAATACGCTACCACCTATATCGCTGCTCTACCAGGAAAAAATAGCAATGAAAACTATATTCCTACTGAGTTTAGAAGAAAAGACACTTTTCAAAAAGAGGTAATTAACAGAGGGAGTGATCCCAAGAGTAATGTTCAGATTATTTGGGAGGAAGTAATTCCTTATGATAAAGACACCGAGACGGCTATTATGGCTCTTGGGGAGGTATTGACGATTAAATTAATTGAGAAGTTAAGAGAAGAAGAAGGAGGAGTTTATGGAGTAGGAGCCAGGGGTAGTCTCTCAAAGATCTCTTATTCTAATCTCACCTTTAGCATTTCCTTTCCCTGTGGGCCTGAAAACGTCGATAAATTGATCGCTGCAGCACTAGCAGAAGTAGAAAAGATCAAAAAGGAGGGAGTAACACCGGAGGATATGGCTAAGATTAAGGAAACATATCTGGTGAAACAAAAGGAAGATCTCAAGAAAAACGATTTCTGGATAAGGAGTATGGTCAGGGCAGATCGGGAAGATCGAAACCTGGAGAACATGATGGAACTCAATTCAAGATTAGACAAACTAACATCTAAAAAAATTCAGCAAGTAGCGCAAAAATATCTCGATGAGAATTACTTTTTGGGAATTCTTATGCCCGAAGCCAATTAATTATTTTGACTAAGAGCAATGGGCAAACCCTATTTTTAAAAAGAGGTATTCTGTTCCTTAAAATATTTCTGACTTTATATGCCCGTCTAACAAATCTATTTCGTTTGTCCAATGGCGGCTTAGTTAGATGAAAGTAGCGAGTGATAAGCCGGGGAGTGGCAGGTTTTCATATGGCTCATCATACCAAGCCTGCGACTACCTAATGTCCCAAATAACCATTAACTTAGGGTTAGCAGTATAATTAAAGGATTGTATAATGGCTGAAATGGGCAAAAAGCAGGCGAACTTGCATTGGCTTATTACCGAGATATCCGGAATCATTGAACGTTTGGAATATTTTGAGAATAAATATTCCTTACAACTATCCCAGGTCCATCCCAATTATGTCAAAAGTGCTCGCAACCTCGTCCATTACCGTGCGATGCGAAAAGAAGATATTAGGATTATTCAAAAGAAACTGGCGAATATGGGTCTAACACAACTGGATAGACCGGAAGCCCATGTGATGGCTAGTTTGTTGACAGTAAGGGCCATTTTAGAAGGAATGTTTCGCAAGAAACCCATAAAAAGGGCTAAGGCCGATCTGACTTTCAAAAAAAGTATTCGGAAGGCAAAAACCAACGCCAAATCTTTATTAGGATATCGCTCAAAAGGCAGGCGCACAAGAATAATGGTGACACTTCCATCTGAAGCGGCTCATAACTACGGATTGGTACGTGAAATGCTTCTCAATGGAATGAATTGCGCAAGAATAAATTGTGCACACGACAGTGAAAAGGAATGGCGAATGATGATCGCAAATGTAAGAAGAGCTTCCGAGAAGTTAAATCGAAAATGTAAAGTCGCCATGGATTTGGGAGGTCCCAAAGTAAGGACGGGTAATCTAAAACTTGGACCGAAGGTAAAAAAACTACTTCCAGCAAAAAACGTACGTGGTGAGATTGTCAAAGACTGCGAGATTTGGATGGGTCCCAACCCGGATCGCAACCCAAATCTGATTCACATTCCAGTAAAAATCAAAGACCTTGATAAGCTCAGCGTAGGGGATCGACTGTTTTTTAGGGATGCCAGAGATAAGGAAAGAGAATTAAAAATTGGCAGAGTGACAAAAAATGGCTGCCGTGCACTTTGCCCGAAAACTACCTTTCTGGAAACAGGCATGAAATTATACACTAATCCCGAGTATTCTTCAGCTCCAATTATAGTGGGTGAACTCCCGAGGGTAGAACCCTACATTACGCTGCATATTGGCGATTTCCTGCGATTGCATCGTGATCTTGCTCCCGGAGAACCAGCCAGAGTAGATAGTAAAAATAAAGTGATAAGCTACGCACACGTTTCCTGTACGTTAGGGGCTATTTTTGATCAGGTTAAAGAAGGTGATCCAATCTTTTTTGATGATGGTAAGATAAAAGGTGTTGTACGAAAGGCAGACCAAGCTGAAATGATGGTAGAAATCCTCAATGCAAGGAGAAAAGGGAGTAAACTACGAGCTGACAAGGGAATAAATTTTCCAATAAGTCACTTGACCATAAAAGGTCTTACAACAAAAGATAAAAAGGATCTCGAATTTGTAGTTCAAAATGCGGATACAGTAAACTTATCATTTGTAAACAGATTACAAGATGTTAAAGATCTTTATGCGGAGTTAGAAAAATTAAGTCCTTCAGAAGAATTCGGGACCATCTTGAAGATTGAAACTCAGGATGGATTCAACAACCTCGCGAAAATACTTCTGGAGGCGATGAAAAATTATCCGGTTGGTGTTATGGTCGCTCGGGGAGACCTGGCAATAGAATGTGGATGGGATAATATCAGCAGGGTTCAAAGTGAAATACTATCGTTATGCAGAGCTGCCCAAATTCCCGATATCTGGGCAACGCAAGTTTTGGAAAATTTATCAAAGCAGGGGATTCCTTCCCGAGCTGAAATGACGGACGCTGCTATGGCGCAAAAAACAGATTGTGTTATGCTTAACAAAGGTCCGTATATAGTTGAGGCGATAAAATTATTAGATACTATATTTAAGGACATGGAATTCTACCAGGAAAAAAATGTACGACTCTCACCGGCCATGGAAAGGGCAGATATTCATTGATCGTATTCAATCCAATACGCGACTTCATATAGATAATGATCATAAATTTCTAAAAGTATTCCCAAATTGGGGTCTGGTTGCCATACTTCAAGCTTGTTTTTGGTTTTGAGGTTGAATAATCCATAGTTTTTCTATCTTTGGCACCACTTTTAATTGGCAGAATTTAATCCGTTTCCTGCCAATAATAACCGGAGTGTTAGCTCAGTTGGTTTAGAGCACCGCCTTGACAGGGCGGGGGTCGTTGGTTCGAATCCAATACACTCCACATCACTCAGAAAATCCACACGTTTAGGTGTGGATTTTTTTATTCCCGAAAGATATCAAACTCAGTTTGAGTATCTGGAGGGAATAAAAACAATAAACCCCGCTCTTGCGGGGTTTGGATTTTCTAATTGCAGCAGCGGACTGACTTTGGATCACGAACGCAGTAAGTATTCCAAAAGCTTTTTGTCATCCAAACTTGTTTGAGATTTTGAAGGGAAAATAAAAAACCTTCGGCGACTGAAGTCGCCGGGATTTAGTACCGTGCCTTCCTGTCCTCTGTACAATACTTCGGAAGGCGGGCGGCAGGCAGGTTTGCAACCGCGGACTAACTTTGGATCACGAATGCAGTTAGTAATCCAGAAGCTGCCGGTCAGTGCGGATTTGCAATCCGCACTTTCGGATTTTTTTCAAAGTAATTCTAGAACCCTTTCCAGGGCCATTCCCCGGGAACCCTTGATAAGAACAGCTCCCTTTGCCAAAGGGTGCTCTTTTAAATAGGTTGAAAAGTCTTCGAATGAGCTGAAGGCATTTCCTTTGGTCTTAACGCTGGAAAAATTCTTTCCTACAAAATATGAGTTATCAAAAGACAGGTCTCCGGTGAGGTCTGCAATCGCCTGATGCTCTATAGCGGCGTCGTCCCCCAACTCAAACATATCTCCAAGAAGTACCGTTTTGAATTTTGCGCGTGTTTTATGAAAAGCCTCAAGAGCTGCACGCATACTACTGGGATTAGCATTGTAGGCATCGAGATAGATTTCCAAGCCGTTCTTGTTTAAGATTTGAGATCGATTATTCTCCGGTTGGTAAGCTTCTATCCCCTCCTTAATTTTGGTCAGAGGAACTTCTAAATACAGGCCGATAAGGATCGCAGCAGCGGCATTGGTAAAATTATAAGCTCCGGGTAAATTAGTTTTTATTTCTGTTCCTTCTGTTTGAAGTATCACATAGGGGTCAGCAGAAAGAAAAAGTATCTGATAATCGGCAGAATTGCTTTGACTGCACCCTGTTTTATTGGGGTAGTCTTTTAGTTTTTCAGCTTGTATGGGATCATCGGCATTCCAGAAAATATGTTTTTCATTGGAGATAAGGTGTTGATATAATTCACTCTTTCCTTTAATAACACCTTCAACACCGCCAAATCCTTCAAGGTGGGCCTTGCCAAAGTTGGTGATATAACCATGGTCGGGCAGGGCCAGTTGGCACAAGAATTCGATCTCTTTTTGATGGTTAGCTCCCATCTCCACCACAGCGATCTCAGTATCTTCCTGAATAGAAAGGAGAGTTAAGGGCACTCCGATATGATTGTTGAGATTCCCAACCGTGGCAATGGTGTTAAATCTTTTTGAGAGTACAGAAGATATAAGTTCCTTAGTAGTGGTTTTACCGTTACTGCCTGTAAGGGCAATAATTTTTGCTTTGGACTGCATCCGGTGATAAGTACCTAATTGTTGTAAGGTGGTGAGCACATCTTGCACGAGGATACAGCTGTCATTATTCAAAAACTCTTCTTCATCTATTACAGCATAAGCAGCACCCTCTTTAAGGGCCTTATTCGCGAAAGAATTGCCATTGAAGTTAGGTCCTTTTAGAGCAAAGAAAATCCCTCCCTTTTCAACTTTTCTCGAATCAGTAAATACTTTGGGATGCCTGAGAAATAGTTCGTGTAATGCCGGTATTTCCATGACCTAAAGATAAAAAAAGCCCCGATGAATACATCGGGGCTTGCCCATTACTTACTATTAAATTAACTAATCGAAATTTTGTTTCGCTAACCTATTGTCCTTCTTGATGTCAGCTTAAGAAAAATAGCGCCCTTTATCCCCCGGGCGCTATTTTTTACATCCTTTGCGTTGATCCCTAATCAAATGCAAAACCTGTGGATGCCCTAAATATGAATGCAAAAACAACCATTAAATAACTGGCTAAAAACAAATAGGATAATATTTTTAAATACGACTTAGCAAAATTGCTGCTAATACTCTTAAATGCTTCAAGGTAAAGTTCCTTCATTAACATTACATTTTTCATAACTTCTAAGATTTGGGTCCTTATTATTTTTTATTCGTTTCTTATCTCAAAGTCGCTTTGTTTTTTTAATTGTTTAGCGACGATCCATTACTAGAAGGTAAATTCTTACAAATTAGTATTATAAATCGATGAAATGCAATTAATAACGATGAAATACAATCAAATTAGTATTTGATATACAAATAATAGAATTAAATCAGTATAATCAATCTATAAAATTGGACCCGTAAATGAGGGAGAGTACTAATTCCGGCACAAAATTTATATTAGATATTCAGGTATTAAGCCCAATTCAATAAGAAGATTAATACAGCATTATACTCAGATAAAAGACTACTGGGATGTACAGGGCTACGTAATGCTCACACCGCATTTAGACGGTAGAGGGTTATGATAAGTCAAAGGTGCAGCTTTCTAAATGTATCAGCTATTACTTACCATTGACCACAAATAGAAAGGAATACACAAGACCTCTCCAGTTATGAAATAATCGAGGGTCATCTAGTGAATTTCTTTAACAATAAATAGGACCTATAAGGAATGGGTGAGTGAGGTATAAAAAAAGCCCCGGCCATATGCCGGGGCTTTTTTTATACTATATGTGATTTAACTATTTTGCTTTTTTACCACGAACGGTTTTGTTCTTGGTTTTCGATTTTGAGCCTACGCGAGACATGGCACATCGGAAACCGATATAATCTGTAGCCATGTACTGTGGCAGGAATCTTCTCTGTGCAGGATCTAACCAATAGGCCCTGTCTCTCCATGAACCTCCTTTGTACACACGAACTTCATCATTGATCAAGGTGGTTCTTTCATTGCTGGTATCATAACCTCTCACGATATTACCGGCTGAATCCCTTTCCACTTTGTGCTTTGGAGAATCGTACATTTTACGCTGATTAGCCTCATCTTCTTCGTCACTAAATCGATCGAAGAATCTTGTAGATCCGACATCGCCATCTCTGTATCCACGATTGTCACTTTTAGAGAAATTGGTTCTGAGATACGTTTCTTCTTCATCTACCGGCACCATTAGGATTTCACCAGGAAGATTTACAGCTACTACTTTTCCATTAGGAAGGGTATCGTAAACTATACTGTCTCTCAGAATTTCAACTTTCCCATCTTCCCCGATAGCGGTTTTGGAATAAATATTTCCACGGTAATAGTTAAAGTCGCTGATTTCATCATCTACAATAGGTCTGTAGACATCCGCCACCCATTCGGCTACATTACCTGCCATATCGTATAATCCAAGATCGTTGGGTTTATAAGATTTAACTTCTGCGGTAATATCAGCACCATCATCAGACCATCCGGCAATTCCGCCGTAATCTCCTTTTCCTTGCTTAAAGTTAGCCAGCTGATCGCCGCGTCCAACTCTCTGTCCATTTCGGGTGTATTCACCTTCCCATGGATATTTTTTTCTTCCTCTGTAATTATTGTACTCCCTGCTTCCCTGTAAGGCAGCAGCAGCGTATTCCCATTCCGTTTCGGTTGGGAGTCGATATTCCGGACTTATAATTCCGCTACTTCGCTTGGCAAAAGTAGAAACAGAGTCTTTTTTCTTGTTTCCCTGGAGCGAATCGATCTGTCCATTATAAACAGACTCAGGTCTGTTGAGGTAGGCCTCAGTACTAAAGGTACCTGCAACCTCTCCGGTTACAGCCTGGTATTTTGCGTCCTTGGCAAGAAATCCTTCCCGCTCTAACACAGCTTCATTTACCCGGTCTGTACGCCATTCGGCAAATTGAGTCGCTTGTACCCAGTTCACACCAACTACAGGGTATTCGGCATAGGCGGGATGACGCAGATAATTATTAGTCATCGTTTCATTGAAGCCCAATCGATTACGCCATACGAGCGTATCGGGTAATGCACCTTTATAGATATTTGCGTATTTTGGATTTTCAGGAGGATATACACTTCTCAGGTAATCGAGATATTCCATGTACATAACGTTGGTTACCTCGGTTTCATCCATATAAAATGACTGAACGTGTTGTTGTGTAGGGGTATTGTTCCAGTCGTGCATCACATCATCCTGTACTTTACCTTTAGTGAAGGTACCTCCTTCAATAAAGACAAGTCCGGGTGCTGTTTCCTGCTCTTTAAAATCTGAGTTGTATTGAAAACCTCCTTCTTTGGCATTGATCTTCCAGCCTGTGGCCCTGGATACATTTTTTGAACTAGACGATTTTTTACAGCTGGTGGCCGTAAATCCCGCTACTAGTACGGTGCAAGAGAGTACAACTTTGATAAATTGTTTTTTCATCTGTTGATCTTTGATTTAATAGTTTTTCAGATAACTTCCGAAGGAACTTAATGCCGATATACATGTTCTTTCGTAAGTATCTGTTCCTTTCGGGACTTCTTGTGCTTTAGTCTCTTCAACCTATTGAAAAGACCCGGTTATATAATTAATTTTAATGTCCGGCTATTTAAACGACGTTTTACATATAATATTTTACAGCCTTGTAATTTCTTAAGGCCTGTTTACTATATATGTTTAGCCAACATTACAACTTCATAACGGAACAAATATCATTATAGTATGGAGTGCTGTTTTTCTTTCCTTTGTGCTCGAAAAAAATTCACGGAATCTAGGGGCTTAGACTCTATCTTGCGGGTGGGTATCGATGAACGGTCTTCCATTTTCAGTGAATAATGGTGAAATTAAGCCTGGTTTTGTACAAGATATTCTCAAAATGGCCGTTTACCACATGTATAAATAAGAATATCCTGTAGAGAACTTTGGATTCAATCCATATTCCAAAATACTTTTGCTGTTCAAAACAGGTTCGGAGAATTATCATAGTTTATATAAGAGTGAAAAATATGAGAAAATTAACAGGCTTGATTATTTTTTTAGGCGCATGTAACCTATTTGCTCAACAAGAACGGGTTATTACCACGGCAGTACCATTTTTAACCATTGCTGCTGATGCACGTGCAGCCGGAATGGGGGATATGGGTGTTGCCACATCCACTGATGCATTTTCCCAGCAGTGGAACCCTGCTAAATTTGCCTTTGCAGAGCGCAAGATGGGAATAGGAGTGAGTTATACTCCGTATTTGGAAAGTATTATAACAGATATTTCGCTCTTAAATGGTAGTTTCTACAATAAGATCAACGATCGAAGTGCTTTTGCATTTAGCCTCCGCTATTTCACCTTGGGTGAAATTGAGTTAAGACAATTTGCCAACGATCCGGGAACCCTCGCAAAACCAAATGAACTTGCTCTGGATGGATCGTACTCCCTGAAACTGAGTGAACAGTTTTCAATGGCCGTTGCAGGTCGTTTTATTCGATCTAACCTCAGACTACCCGAGATCAGTAATGTGGATTCTCAGGCAGCAAGTTCCTTTGCAGTAGACGTAGCAGGTTATTTCAGATCTAATGAAATTGCCTTCTCCAACTTCAATGGTCGCTGGAGAGCCGGATTTAATATTTCAAACCTCGGGGGTAAAATACAATATGACGAAGGAGGTCAGGAAAACTTTCTGCCTACGAACCTGAGATTTGGTGGAGGATTTGATTTTATCCTGGACGAAGACAATGTTCTCGCCATCACAACAGAATTTAACAAATTACTGGTTCCTACTCCGCGCGATTTTGACGGCGATGGGGATGTCGACTCTGAAGATAACGATGAATACCAGCAAATAGGTTTTCTAAGTGGTGTTTTTGAATCCTTCGGTGATGCTCCGGATGGATTGAGTGAAGAATTCCAGGAGATCACCTGGGCCTTGGGAGCAGAGTATTCTTTTCAACAGTCTTTTATGGTGCGGACAGGATATTTTAACGAAAGTGAAGCAAAAGGGTCGCGTAAATTCTTTTCCCTGGGTGCCGGATTTAAATTTAAAGCAGCTCAAATAGATCTGTCATATCTTTTCTCTTCTTCTCAAGTAAGAAATCCACTTGAAAATACCCTGCGGTTTTCATTGACCTTCAATCTGGGTGAAGAATTCATCAACAACCAATAACTATTAAAATAGAATTAAAAACCTGCCTCTGTGCAGGTTTTTTTATTTTCGGGCTTGTGTAATCGTATATTTAGATATGAAAAAACAATCCCATTCCTTTGAGCTCAGCATTTTTGAATCCTTTACTGAACTTTCAGAGGAAGACGCAGCCCTTTTGGAACAGGCACAAAAGGCGAGAGAAGATGCATATGCTCCGTATTCATCATTTAAGGTAGGAGCTGCTGTGCTGCTTGCAAACGGAAAAGTGGTTATCGGTAATAATCAGGAAAATGCCTCCTATCCTTCAGGTTTGTGTGCAGAACGCGTTGCCGTTTTTCATGCCGGGGCCCAATATCCCGGGGTGGCTATTGTCAAAATAGCGATTGTTGCCGGATCTGTAAAGAATTCCATCAGCAAACCCGCTGCTCCATGCGGGAATTGCCGTCAGTCCATTTTTGAATACGAGAGGAAACAGAAACAAAACATTGAGTTGCTTTTAATGGGAACTAATGGGGAGGTGTATAAATGCCCTTCTATCAATGACCTCTTACCCTTGGCTTTTGGCAGTGATTTCTTAAAATAACTCCCCCGTTTATATAAAGTATGAACACATCCTTAGCTAAGGTATGACGGCCTTACAAGCTTTTTTCTCAATTCTTTTTCACTATGAATATTATGTGTATTTTTGTTTTTCTGTGAATATTTCCCGGGGAGAACACCAGCCTAGGGCTCTGACAACCGAATAATCTATATTTTCAATGAAAAAAATTTCAAAAGAGGTCTATCTTAAGTGGTATGAGGATATGTTGTTCTGGCGCAAGTTTGAAGACAAACTGGCCGCTGTCTACATCCAACAAAAAGTACGTGGGTTTCTTCATTTATACAATGGACAGGAAGCTATTTTAGCCGGGGCCTTACATGCCATGGATCTTTCTAAAGACAGGATGATTACCGCTTACAGGAATCACGTGCAACCCATTGGTATGGGTGTAGATCCGAAGAGGGTAATGGCCGAACTATTTGGAAAGGTTACCGGAACTTCCCAGGGTATGGGTGGTTCTATGCATATATTTTCAAAGGAACATCGCTTCTATGGAGGACATGGGATTGTAGGAGGTCAAATACCTCTAGGCGCAGGATTGGCTTTTGCAGATAAATATTTTAAAAGAGATGCCGTTACCCTTTGTTATATGGGTGATGGGGCGGTAAGACAAGGTTCTTTACACGAGTCATTTAACTTGGCCATGCTTTGGAATTTACCCGTTGTGTTTATTTGTGAGAATAACGGGTATGCCATGGGAACCTCAGTTGCCCGTACTTCGCATTCTACGGAAATATGGAAACTGGGTCTTGGGTACGAAATGCCCTGCGGGCCAGTAGACGGAATGGATCCGGTTACTGTTGCGGAGGAAATGAGTAAGGCGATTGAACGCGCGAGAAGCGGGGGAGGACCTACTTTTCTCGAGATGAAGACTTACAGGTACAGAGGCCATTCTATGTCGGATGCCCAGCACTACCGAACCAAGGAGGAGGTTGAAGATTACAAGAAGATCGATCCGATCACTCAGGTGTTGGAAGTTATTAAGGAGAAGAAATACGCTACAGAAGACGAAATTAAGGAGATAGATAATCGGGTAAAAAGCCGAGTAAAAGAGTGCGAAAAATTTGCGGAAGAATCAGAATATCCTCCGGCGAAGCAACTTTACGACATGGTATACGAGCAGGAAGACTACCCGTTTATTGACCACAAATCATAATTAGATGGCAGAGATCATAAACATGCCCAGGCTGAGCGATACCATGGAGGAAGGTACCGTAGCTAAATGGCTGAAGAAAGTTGGAGATAAGATCGAAGAAGGCGACATTCTCGCAGAAATCGAAACGGACAAGGCGACCATGGAGTTTGAGTCTTTTCACGAAGGCACATTGCTTCATATCGGAATTGCAGAAGGAGATGGTGCTCCGGTCGATTCTCTTTTGGCCATCATCGGGGAAGAAGGGGAAGATATTTCTGCTTTGCTCGAAGGAGGGACAGAGAAATCAGACTCAGATGAAAAGCCTGCAGAAAAATCAGATACATCCCAAGTGGAAGACACTGCTCAGGAATCGTCCTCCGCAGCATCATCCGGCGAAATTCCAGAAGGAGTTGAGGTTGTCAAAATGCCACGGCTTAGTGATACTATGGAAGAAGGAACCGTAGCCACTTGGTTGAAAAAAGTTGGTGATGATGTGGAAGAAGGAGAAATCCTTGCGGAAATTGAGACGGATAAGGCAACCATGGAATTTGAGTCGTTTTATTCGGGAAAATTACTTTACATAGGAATCAAAGAAGGAGAATCTGCTCCTGTAGATGATGTTCTCGCTATTATCGGTCCCGATGGTACTGATGTAGACGCCGTGTTAAATACTAAGTCCTCTGATCGTAATCAAACGGAATCACAACCCCAGGAAAGTGATACATCCGATTCTGGGAGTAAGAGTGCTGATAAATCAGAATCTCCTGCCCCAGTAACGCGACAAGATGGTGAACGAATATTTGTTTCTCCTCTGGCCAGAAAAATGGCAGAAGAAAAGGGAATCGACCTCAATGCAGTAAGTGGTTCCGGGGAAAATGGACGTATTGTAAAACGAGATATAGAGAATTTCACTCCTGCCTCTGCTAAAACAGAAGCAGCTGCGGCAGCAGTAGCTCCAGCAGCAGCTCCACAGGCGGCAGCTTCAAAACCGGTAATTCTTCCCGTTGGAGAAGAAGGATCTGAGGAAATGAAAAACTCCCAGATGCGAAAGGTGATCGCCAAAAGACTGAGTGAATCAAAGTTTACGGCACCTCACTACTACCTTACCATAGAAGTGGATATGGCCAATGCTGCACAATCAAGGGTTTATATCAACGATCTGCCTGATACCAAGGT
>JABDQM010000115.1 GCA_013042315.1 Flavobacteriaceae bacterium
CGTTGAGATAGCTGAGAACATTTTTTTCGATACGCCGGTTGATATCTGAAATATCAGCCGCCTCAAAATGTTCCCCTGTAATATTTTCATACAGTTCTATGTAGCGTTTCGAAACCGAATCGATGTAATCGTCTGTCATCTCAGGAACTTTTTGCCCCTCCAGGCCCTGAAAACCATTCTGAATAAGCCATTGCCTTACAAATTCCTTGGAGAGTTGTTTTTGCGGCTCATTGTTATCTTGCCGCTCTTGATAACCCTTAGAGTAGAAATAGCGAGACGAATCAGGTGTGTGGATCTCATCAATTAGAACAATGGTACCGTCTTTCCGCTTCCCAAATTCATATTTAGTATCAACCAGAATAAGCCCTCGCTCTGCAGCTATCTGTGTGCCTCTCTGGAACAAAGCCCTGGTATATCGTTCAAGGACCACATAGTCTTCCTCAGAGACAATGCCCCGTTTTAAAATATCCTCCCTTGAGATATCTTCATCGTGATCGCCTTTTTCTGCTTTAGTCGCCGGGGTGATCAAAGGCTCCGGGAATTTGTCATTCTCTTTCATTCCATCAGGCATAGAAAGACCACAAATGGATCTTTTTCCGCTTTTGTATTCCCTGGCTGCGTGACCCGACAAATACCCGCGAATTACCATTTCCACTTTAAAAGGCTCACAAGCATGGCCAACAGCCACGTTTGGGTCTGGTGTTGCCAAAAGCCAGTTGGGAACGATGTCTGAGGTTTCCGCCATCATTTTTGTGGCGATCTGGTTTAAGATCTGACCTTTATAGGGAATTCCTTTGGGCATCACTACATCAAAGGCTGATAATCGGTCTGTGGCGACCATCACCAAAAGATCATTTTCAAGAGTGTAGACCTCTCTTACCTTGCCCTTATACACTTTTTTTTGTCCGGGAAAGGAAAAATTGGTGCTGATGATCGTATTACTACTCATAGGTGTTTTCAGTTCTGATGCTCGATATTCTTATACGCATCGATGACCTTTTTTACCAGTTTATGGCGAATCACGTCTTTGTCATCGAGGTAGATCATCTGTATTCCCTGAACATTCTTAAGAATTAACAAGGCCTCTTTCAGGCCTGAGATCACCCTGCGGGGAAGGTCGATCTGTCCCGGGTCTCCGGTTAGAAGAAATTTTGCATTTTTTCCCATTCGCGTAAGGAACATCTTCATTTGCGCATGCGTGGTGTTCTGAGCTTCGTCGAGGATGACAAAGGCATGATCTAGCGTCCTACCCCTCATAAAGGCCATAGGGGCGATCTGAATGGTGCCGTTTTCTATATAATGTGCTAGTTTTTCTGAAGGGATCATATCACGCAATGCGTCGTATAAGGGCTGCATGTATGGATCCAGCTTTTCCTTGAGGTCACCCGGTAAAAAGCCCAGATTCTCCCCTGCTTCCACTGCAGGACGTGTAAGGATAATCCTTTTTACCTCCTTGTTCTTAAGTGCCCGTACAGCCAAAGCAACACCGGTGTATGTTTTACCGGTACCTGCCGGACCTATGGCAAAAACCATGTCGTTTTTCGACATCGCATCTACCAGGCGGCGCTGATTTACGGTCTGGGCCTTGATGTACCTGCCACTGACCCCGTGAACCAGAATATCATTGCTGTCTGACGGTGTTGAAAGTTCGTCTTTCCCATTGCTGGTAAGCACCCTCTCAATTACGTTTTCATCCAGTTTGTTATACTTCGAAAAATGGGCCGTCAGCATTTGAAAGCGCTTGTCGAATTCATCGAGCATCTGATCGTCTCCGTAAACCTTGATCTTACTGCCACGGGCAACGATCTTCAGTTTGGGAAAATACTTTTTGAGAAGGTCTATGTGTTCGTTCTGATGTCCAAAAAATTCTCTTGGACTAATTTCTGTGAGTTCTAGAGTGAGTTCGTTCAAAGGAAGTTCGTTCTTATTTGTAATGGGGTGAATATAAATTTCGCAACGCTGTTTTTTTGATTAATTTTGGCATACAAACTTAAGAATAAAACAGTTTGAAGACCCAAAAAAATATCAACATTGCTTCATGGCGATTATCACTTTAACCACCGATTTTGGATATAAAGACCATTTTGTAGGCGCCATTAAAGGAACTATTTATACCGAGCTGGAAGATGCAAAAATTGTTGATATTTCTCACGCAATCAGTCCGTTCAACATCCAGGAATGCGCTTATATCCTAAAAAATTCATACAAAGCATTTCCTAAGGGTTCTATCCACATTGTTGGGGTTGATGCCGAATGCACTGAAGAGAACCAACACCTCGCGGTCTATGTTGACGGTCACTATTTTATCCTGGCAAACAATGGTGTGAGCAGTCTCATCACCGCTGAGATAAGACCCGAAAAGGTCGTAGAACTAAAGATCCCAAACCCCCAACCCGGGGCCTTTCCGGTTCTTGAAGTTTTTGTAAAAGTAGCCTGCCATATCGCCCGTGGCGGCACATTGGAAGTAGTAGGGAAAAAATTCAACGACCTCAGGGAACTAAAAGAATTCTCTCCTAGAATCACCAATAACGGCAATACCATTGCCGGCAGCGTGATCTACATCGATAACTACGGCAATGTGGTGACCAACATTCAAAAAAGCCTGTTTGATGCCTACAGGAAAGGTCGCGATTTTGAATTGCTCGCCAGAAATAAAAAGATCAAGAGCATCGAAAATAATTACAGTGATATTGTCGACTTTAATCTCGATAAAAACCAAAGAAAAGGGCCGGGCGATCTATTGGCCCTGTTCAATTCGGCAGATTATATAGAACTAGCCATCTATAAAAGCGATCCCAACACCGTAGGTAGTGCTTCTTCTTTAATAGGCTTGGATTACAGGGATACGGTAACCATTAATTTTATTTAGATGATTGTACGAATCGTAAAGCTTCAGTTTAAAAAGGAAAATATCAGTAGTTTTGAACAAATTTTTGACGCTACAAAGGACAAAATAAGAAGCTTTAAAGGTTGTTCCTTATTAGAACTTTATCAGGACGCCAGTGATTCGAGTATTTTCTTTACCTATAGTCAATGGGAAACTGAAGAGCATCTGGAGGCGTACCGCAATTCGGACTTTTTTAAAGAGGTGTGGGGACGAACAAAAAAACTTTTTGCAGATAAACCCGAGGCCTGGAGCGTTCAGAAAGTGCACAGCCTAAACTAAACCCTATGCTTGCAATCTTCAAGAGAGAAATAACATCCTTTTTTACCACCGCTACAGGCCCCCTGGCCCTTGTCTTGTTCTTAGTTGTCAACGGTTTATTCCTCTGGGTATTCAAAGGGCCTTACAATGTCTTTGATTATGGATTTGCAGAACTATCGGCCTTTTTTATGCTCTCTCCCTTTATTTTTCTGATTCTTATTCCCGGATTGAGCATGAAGAGTTTTTCTGAAGAAAAAAAATTAGGGACCCTGGAACTACTCCTGATGAAGCCGCTGAGTCCGTGGGAACTTGTACTGGGAAAATTTCTGGGAATTTTTGTGCTGGGAGTGATAGCACTGATCCCTACCACGGTATATGTTTGGAGTATTTCTGCCCTGGGAACAGAGGCCGGGAATTTCGACTTCGGTTTGGTGATGGGATCCTATTTTGGAATGCTGTTATTGCTTTTCGCCTATACGAGTATCGGTATCTTTACTTCCACTCTTACGGAAAATCAGATAGTTGCCTTTCTTCTGGCGATCTTATTATCTCTGTTTGCCTATCTCGGTTTTGAATCGATCGCAGCCTTGATTACAAACGGCAGTTTTTCCCTTTTTATAGAAAACATGGGAATGAAAGCCCATTATGAGCGTATTGGGAGAGGTATAATTGATTCGCGAGATGTGGTTTACTTTTTTTCGATCTCTATATTTTTTAGCTATCTCACTGTAACCCGATTAAAACAACGGCAATAAGACCATGAAGAAAATTCTCTTGTATTCGGTTATTGGCCTCGGGATTCTGATTATACTCAACCTGATTTCCTCCTTTGTTTATATTCGATTCGATCTTACGGAAGACCATCGGTTTACATTGTCAGAGGCGAGTGAAGAGGTATTGGAACAATTCGACTCTCCTGTGATTGTAGATGTTCTGCTCGAGGGAGATCTTCCTTCAGAATTTCAGCGCCTGAAAGTGGAAACTGAGCAACTACTCGAAAATTTTTCTAATAAGAACAGTAAGATTAAATACACCTTTGAAGATCCGCTGGCAGATCCTTCCCTTGCGGAAGCCACCATTGAACAATTGCAGCGAATAGGTCTTACTCCGGCTAGCGTCACCACTGAAGTGGAGGGTAAAGTCTCCCAGGAACTTGTCTTCCCCTGGGCGATGGTCACTTACCGGGACAGAACGGTAAAAGTACCCCTGCTCAAGAATAAATTAGGTGCGAGTGTTGAGGCGAGGGTGAACAACTCGGTGCAAAATCTGGAATACGCCTTTGCAGATGCCCTATCGAAGCTGGCGATAAAGGAAAAAAAGCGGATTGCTGTGATTAAAGGCAATGGAGAATTAGACGATATGTATTTGGCCGACCTACTCACTTCTATCAGGGATTATTACAATATTGGGGCGATTACTCTCGACTCTGTGGAGGGGAATCCACAGGGCGTATATGATCAATTAAAAACTTATGATCTGGCACTTATCGCCAAGCCCACAGAAGCCTTTACGGAGAAAGAAAAATACGTAATGGATCAATTTATTGTCCAAGGAGGTCGGACTCTCTGGCTGATTGATCCCGTGGCGATGGAGCTAGACAGCCTCTTTAATGAAGAAGGTAATGCTATGGCACTGCCCCGGGATCTCAATCTCAACGACTTCTTTTTTAAATTCGGTGTGAGGCTCAATACGGATCTTGTGGATGATCTGTACTGCACTCAGATCGTTCTGGCTAGTGGGGAGGGCAATGCTTCTGAATACAACCCCTTACCCTGGGTGTACCATCCCATGGTGTTTTCAAGCAATGAACACCCCATAAACGCCAATATTGAAGCCCTGAGATTCCAGTTTACCAGTAGCATGGATACCCTTGAAAATGCCTATAAGAAAACAGTTTTAGCAAAAAGTTCGCCCTTATCCAGACGGGTGACTACCCCAAGGTTGATAAGCTTTGATCTTCTAAATATAGCCCCTGACAGGGAAAAATACACCGAGGGAAATTTCCCTCTTGCCGTTTTGGTGGAAGGGCAACTGAATTCGGCCTATACCAATCGCGTTAAACCTTTAGACTTAGGGGGCAATGTGGAAAAGGGTACTGAAAACAAAATGATCATCATCAGCGACGGGGATTTAGTTGCCAACCAATTGCGTAATGGAAGACCACTGGAATTGGGATATGATAAATGGACAAATAACTATTATGGAAACAAGGAATTCCTGATAAATAGCCTTAATTTCCTTCTGGATGATACCGGACTTATAAACATTCGAAACCGCAAAGTGATCATCCCGATGCTGGATGAAGAGAAAATTGCCTCCGAAAAAAGCCGTTGGCAGTTTATAAACATTGGGCTTCCCCTACTCTATGCCGCTGCTGTTTCTCTGCTTTTTATCTTTTGGAGAAGGAGGCAATATGGCAGATAAGTGTTGATAAGTAAGTTTTATGGAAATATTCAATTGGGATATATTTGTTTGAAAGCCTTTTTTGTGATTTTTTCGCGGATAAAGCATAAGCAATGTGTCGGTTTTAATCTTTTTTCAAAGTGATTTAAATAAATCCCGACCCCTTAAACAACTAAAAAACTAAACTTGTGAAATTTATTGTTTCAAGTACATATCTTTTAAAGCAACTACAGGTATTAGGCGGAGTGATCAATAGCAGCAATACCCTCCCGATACTTGACAATTTTCTCTTTGAATTACAAAAACGAAAACTTATCGTTTCAGCCTCGGATCTCGAGACCACTATGAGTGCTGAGCTCGAAGTGGAATCTGATAACGAAGGGACCATTGCCGTCCCGGCCCGACTGCTTTTAGATACTTTAAAAACGTTTCCCGAGCAGCCGCTGACCTTTGTTGTAGAGGATAACCATACGGTAGAGATCAGTTCTAACTACGGTAAATACGCCCTTGCATACGCCGATGGAGCCGAGTTTCCCAAAGCAGTGGAATTAGGAAGTCCAAGTTCAACTACCATCATGGGAGACATCCTGGCGACAGCGATCACTAAAACCATCTTTGCAGCCGGCAATGACGATCTGAGACCGGTGATGAGTGGTGTTTTCTTTCAGTTTTCCTCGGAGCACCTGACTTTTGTTGCTACCGATGCCCACAAACTGGTAAAATACAGGCGAAATGATGTAACGGCTTCTGAAGTAGCCGAGTTTATTATGCCTAAAAAACCATTGAATTTGTTAAAAGGTATCCTTGCAGGGAGCGAAGAGCAGGTAAAGGTGGAATACAATGACAGCAATGCGAAATTCAGTTTTTCCAATATCGAATTGATCTGTCGCTTGATTGACGGGAAATACCCCAATTACGAGGCGGTAATTCCAAAAGAAAACCCGAACAAGCTAACGATTGCCAGGAACCATTTCCTGAGTTCCGTACGTAGGGTTTCCATTTTCTCCAACAGGACGACACACCAAATAAGGTTGCGTATTGCAGGCGCCGAATTGAATATTAGCGCAGAGGATATCGACTATAGTAACAAGGCCGAAGAACGTCTCACCTGTGCTTACCAGGGTGATGATATGCAAATAGGATTTAATTCGCGCTTTCTGGTTGAAATGCTGGGGAATCTTTCCTCAGAGGAAGTAGCCCTGGAATTGAGTCTCCCCAACAGAGCAGGTATACTCACTCCTGTAGATGGCCTGGATGAAGGAGAAGAAGTGACTATGCTGGTGATGCCGGTGATGTTGAATAACTAGGAGCTAATTGAAATAAAAATCCGGTTAAAACCGGATTTTTTTGTCTTTTTTACGAAATAAACCGAATCGTCATAAAGTTACTCGGCTCCTCTCCGTTACCTGCCTTAACGGCATTTACTATCGGCATAACAAAGCCCAGCACAGCCACTCCTATGATCCCCAATATTCCCAAACCTAATAACAAAATAGCAGGAA
>JABDQM010000150.1 GCA_013042315.1 Flavobacteriaceae bacterium
TGCAGCTTTCTTCGTTCAATGGTAAATTTTTATCGTTAAAAGGTGTTTTTATTCATTTCGTTTACTTATATTTGATATGAGAATGAAAATGAATCCTAAATTTTAACACCTTTTACGATGAACACTAGAAAAATATTTTTTGCTTTTGCTGCTATGTTAATTTTGGTTGCGGCAGCCTGTACTCCGAATACGGCTGAAGATGATCAATTGTATGAAAACGCTGTTGATAAAACTAAACTAACCAAAAAGATCTAATTTCACATAGCCTTTCATCTTTAGGTATTAAACTCATATTTTAATGGGGCAACCAAATAAGTTGCCCCTTTTTTCGTTACTGAAACTAGAAGGATATTAATATTCGTCTATTATGAGGATAAATTCAAACAAAAAATCGAAAACACGTAGAAGATTCATTATAGAATCTGTTGCAATTTTTTTGATTATTGCATCTCCTTTCATTTATAAAATTCATGTTTATTTTTCCGAAGATCCAGAATCTACAATTTCTCTCTTTGGATATATAGTGGATAATAATGGATTCCCAGATCTGAGTACTTACGTTTGGTTTTTAATGAGTAAAATTGTTCCTATTTATCTATTAGCTATTTGGTTTTTTACTTGCAAACACTGGTGGTATCATATTATATTAATACCCCTTTGTATGTATACATTTCAATTGTTTGAAGTAATTTATTCAGAAGATGAATTTATTGATACAGATAATGTAATGTGGTTGCTTCCTATATGTATGGTTGTGATTCCCTTTGTCTATTTCATTAGGGTAAAATTATACGACAAATATGTACATGGGATAGATCTGGAAGCTATGGATGCTGAATTAGAGTCATTTAAAGAAAGAGAAAAACAGGATCATTTAAGCCCCGCAGATACTCCTGAAAATTCCACCGATAGGATTGATCTTTCAGAAAAAGTTTCCAAAAGAACCTTATCAAAAATTTTCAAACAATTTCAGCACTCCCTGAAAAATCTTTTTAATATCTCCCTTTGATCACTTATTAGCACACTTAAAATAAAGTGGAGGCAATGCCCGATTAATGTAGAATTCACGTCAGCCAGAAACATCTATAATGGCTTTCCCTTATCTATTGTTTCCTTAAATTTATTGTAATTTTGAGTACAATGGGTTTTGTCTTATCTTGCCCCAACGCATTATGAATCAGCCATCCTCCCCTTTCAGTAAACAGGAACTCATTCCACAGGAAGAAACCCTGGAAATTTTAAAACAGAAGGGCGAACTTTTTATAGGCATCCCTAAAGAAAATCAGTTTCAGGAAAAAAGGATCTGCCTTACTCCTGATGCCGTCAACGCCCTAACGGCTAACGGACACAGGGTACTTATTGAGTCCGGCGCAGGAGATGCCGCTAATTTTACGGATCTCGACTATACGCAGGCCGGGGCCACCATTACCAAAGACACAAAAAAAGTCTTTTCCTGCCCGCTGCTTTTAAAGGTAGAGCCCCCTACCCTCTCGGAAATACAGTATATCAACCCTCAATCTTCTATCATCTCTGCTTTGCAGATCAAAACACAGTCCAAAGCCTATTTTGAGGAATTGGCTAAAAAAAGGATTACCGCCATCGCTTTTGAATTTATCAGGGATGAAGACGGGAATTATCCCGCTGTAAGATCTCTCAGCGAAATCGCGGGAATATCCAGTATCCTTATCGCCGCAGAAGTCATGGCTGCAACCAACAAAGGTAGTGGCCTGATGTTCGGAAATATTACCGGCGTTCCTCCTCTTGAAGTTGTGATCCTAGGAGCGGGAACAGTAGGGGAATTTGCCGCCAGATCGGCCATCGGACTCGGTGCCAATGTAAAGATCTTTGACAACTCCATTACCAAATTGCGCAATGTACAGAGCAGTCTTCAGCAGATTGTCTATACTTCCACCCTGCAACCTAAAAACCTTCTTAAATCCCTTAAACGCTGCAATGTGGCTATAGGAGCAATGCGAGGCATGGATCGGTCTCCGGTTGTCGTATCACAGACTATGGTAGAACATATGAAAAAGGGCTCAGTAATCATCGATGTAAGCATTGATATGGGCGGTTGCTTCGAAACCAGCGAACTCACCACCCATGATAAACCCATCATAGAGAAATTCGGGGTCCTACATTACGGAGTGCCCAACATTCCGGCCCGTTATCCCAAAACATCTTCGGTCTCTATCAGTAATATCTTTACCCCCTACCTGCTCAAGATCGGGGAAGATGGCGGACTTGAAAATTCACTTCGTTTTGACAAGGGATTGAGGAACGGACTTTACCTCTACCACGGTATTCTGACAAACAAAACTGTTGGTGATTGGTTCGACCTGAAGCACAGTGATATCAACTTCCTAATTTTTTAATATGGCCTTTCTGAAACGCCTGGGGTACTATATGATAGGCCTGACTATCGGAATTATTTTTCTCACCCTTTTTCTCAAAAAAAAGACCTCTGAAACCGGCACGGAGTTTTGCTATTTTCCCAATTGCCGGGTCCTTAAAGAACTTCGTTCCAAACCCCTGAGCTACTCCTCCCAGATCCAGGAAATGATCAATGCGCGGGAGATTGATACCCTGGAAATACAAAATGTACTCCGAGATGGCGATGTCATTTTCTCAGAGAGCGACACTGAAGCCCAACCTTGTAAAACGTTCCTGGTGGAAGGTAACATCAATAAAAATGAGGCTGCTCTCCTTTTTAAGAACTGCGACAGCCTTACTATCCTGGAGTCTATCGATCTCAAGCTCAACTAACGGGTATCTCTTTTGAGATTCTTTTCTTTTGATACTTTTTGTAGGTGCCCATCAGCTGATCCCAAAAGCTAAAATACAAGCCGTAGTTCACTCTTGCATCCTGGTGATGGTGATTGTGGTCTGTGGGCGTAATCTGCCAGCTCCCTATCCTCAATCCCCTGGGATCATACCCTAAGTGAATATAAACATCATAGAGGGTCATAAAACTTATAAAAGCAATAAGGGTATACTGATGCCATGGAAGGCAAAAAATAATAATGGGAATTACCCCCATACTTAAAATGGCTTCAAAGGGGTGAAAGGAAAAAGCAGCCCAGGGCGTTGGATTTGTGAACTGATGATGAACCTTATGAATATAACGAAAGAGTGATTTGTGATGTATGAGCCTGTGTGTCCAGTAGAAATATGTATCGTGCAGAAAAACCATCATGATAAAACTCAAAATCGCATAAGGGGCACCGTAATCAGAAATCTCATTGTAGTGCATCGTCATCCCATGCTGTACCCAAGCAGTAAAAAACCATATTCCTGAACCATAAATAAAGAGGGTAATAAGGGAATAAAAAATCTCCTTTCCTATTTTTTTAGCCTCAGGAGTGTTTTCCTGTATTTTAGCTTGTTGCAATTTCTTGCCCGGGATCACATAAAAAACGAGAAATGGAATTCCGGCCATGATCAAATACCGAAGCACGAAAAGCAGGGATACTAAAATCCACATTTCTATTGTCGGTTTTATCACTTCCATAATCAGAATTCAGGACAACCTACGGCCGTCAATTGCTCTATCTTCTCTTCAATGTTTGCATCGAGAATATTTCCGGATTTACGATGGCAAAAAGTACACGGATTAATGTCTCCATCTGTATCGATATACAATCCCCTATTTCCACCACTAAAACAACCGTGCCTTCGTTGATAATACCCATGATAAGTGATGATAGGATAGGACAGATAGCCGGGAGAATAATTCATTATTAAAAAAGTATTTTCCAAAAGTTTAACTTGACGATCGCTTAAAGCCACCTCCTTATCCTTATAATGACCAACAGATTTTGGTTCCAGGAATTGAACAAAATGAACTCCTACATCCCTGGCTAATTCCATATACTTTATGATATGATCTTCTTTTACAAATTCTCGGGTCGTACAAATAGAAAATGCCACCACCAGGCCGTTATTTATTGCATTTTTAGCCCCTGTTGTCGCCCAATAGAAGGCATCCTTATAATTCCTAAACCGGTTGTGGGCTTCTTCTTCAAAATGATCGAGGCTGATAAAAACACCTGTAAGTCCGGCTTGCTTCAATGCCCTTGCATTAGTATCGGTGAGCTTTAAGCCAGAAGTATTCATCCAGAAATTGGAATCCTTCGGTGCCTTTTTTAAGATAGATAAAACCGTCTTGAGTTTTAGCATAGGCTCCCCTCCTGTAAAATGAATTTGAGCAGTGCCCAGGTCCTGCAGTTTTTGGACGGTGGTCTGCAAACCTCCTCGGTCTGAACCTCTTTTTTATTGAGATTGTCCCATTCGAAGCAATGCTCACATCTCAAAGCACACTTTTTAGTAATCGCCAGGAAAACATTATTAAACCGATACGCCTTCGTTTTGTTCTTTTTAAAATGATTTAACTCAGAGGCGATAAAGCGCTCGTAAATCTTGTCGTTCCAACCCGGAGTGTACAAGCCCATATAGTATTTCCCATCTACAAAGGCCATTTTCTTTAAGCTATGATCTCCTAAGAACTGTCTTCTTAGGCCGATCAAAAACTGCAATCCCTTAATCCAATCCAAAGGATTGTTGTATTGCTTAATGAGTATTTTAAGCAGTGTCATTTTAAGTTTGAGATGAGCCCAATTTTTCTGCTTCCCTGATATTATCGAACTCGGTGCGACTTTTAGAGTGCCCACCTTTGAATTCTCAACATCCTGGTCTAATACAGGTTCTAAAGCACCGCTTAAAGTCAGGGTTTCTGTATTCCTACTATCTAACAACATAACTTTCTTTTTTCAATTGAAGTTGCACAAGTAGCCGCTGGTATTCATTTTCCGAAAACCTTGTAAAGGCATTTGGATTTTTGAATTTCCGTAGTTCACTAAAATCAGGGATGCCCTGGTAATCGCGTATATAGGTATAGTAGCCCCTGTTTTTCAGGAAATAGGAGTAGGAGTAATCGCTACTCTGAAATGGTGACTTATAAATGATGTCTACCTTGTCGCCTAGCTGTTCCTGGGTGAGATATTGCCCGTCTTCTGATGCGAGCAGATCAGCTACATCTTTACCCTCCTGTGTAAAAGCTGTTTCCGGGTTAAGTACCTCATTTTCAAAATTCAATTCTTCTGTGTAGTCGATACCCACATAGTCTACTTCCCAGAACATAAAACCTGTTTCAAGTTTTACTTCAACTTCCTCCTGCGTAATACCCTTTAGATCAAGTTTTATCGCCAGGTCTCTATAGGACAAAGGGCCCACAGATGAGAGCTGTTCCACGACCTGCCATTGTCCATTTCTTTTTACTGATACCGTAAGCGGAATGTTTTGCTGTTCTGCCCAGCTATTGGCTTCCTCTCGGGTCGTTTCAAGCTGGGATTCCTGAAATGTATTGTAGTAAACCCCAAACTTCTCATTGAATTTCCCGAATACATAATCGAGCCAAAGTGAATTTTTTGCAGTGAGATAGAGTTTAGCTTCCGTCTGTTTATCAGGCTTGACAAATTTAAACACTACGTCTCTTGTGCTGTTCTTAGTCAGGATTGGCGTGTCAAAGCTGTAGGAATCACCGTCCGCTGCCAAAGCAGGTTTTCGGTCCTCTAGTTTTCCATCAACAATCACCTCCTTGGGGCTTTTCAGATCTTTAAACA
>JABDQM010000155.1 GCA_013042315.1 Flavobacteriaceae bacterium
TGCAGCGTGGTGACCACATGGATAATTTACATCATGTTCCTGATATCATTACTTATTTGGCCTCTTCAATATAGCTGATAGCCTGGCCGACGGTTGCAATATTTTCTGCCTGATCATCCGGAATCTGGATATCAAATTCCTTTTCAAATTCCATTATTAACTCAACAGTATCCAAGGAATCTGCCCCCAGATCGTTGGTGAAGCTAGCTTCTGCAACTACTTCGTTTTCATCCACCCCTAACTTATCAACGATGATTGCCTTAACTCTTGATGCAATGTCTGACATAATTTTTTTGGTTTTAATTTTTAATTGTTGGCAAAAATAAAAAACTTTGGTGGAAATACACCATACAACGCCAATTTGTGGGGTAATTTAAGAAAATTAATGGCAAGTATATTACTTTAGCATCAGAAATTTAGGAGGCTTTATCGTTCTCCCACCTTTGATGAAGGCAATGCCTATCCTTTCATCATCATCACAAACAATTGGCACAAAAAACGCATTCGTTCCATCGCGGATCACAAAATGAAGCATATTATCTTATTTGCCTCCGGCTCCGGCACCAATGTCGAAAACATCATTAAGTATTTCGAGGGCCATAGTGCTATCGCCATTTCCTGTGTTTTTACCAATAAGCGCGATGCTTTTGTTATCGATCGATGTAATGCGATGGGTGTGCCGGCATTCTCCTTTAACGGGCCTGCTTTTAAAGACGATTCTATACTATTAAAGATTCTCAAAAGCCTTCAACCTGATCTTATAGTCCTGGCCGGATTTCTCAGGAAAATCCCTACAGAAATGGTCGCAGCCTTCCCCAAAAAAATCATCAATATCCATCCGGCTTTACTTCCCAAATACGGAGGAAAAGGCATGTATGGAAAACACGTACACAAAGCCGTAAAGGCGAATAAGGAAACAGAATCAGGGATCACAGTACACTTCGTCAATGACCATTATGACGAAGGTGCGATTATTGAACAGCGTAGCGTGAAGATCACTTCCTCAGATTCAGCAGATGAGATTGCCAGGAAAGTTCAAGAACTGGAACACCTTCATTTTCCACGAATAATTGAGGCCATTTTATCAGAAAACTAATGGCAAAAAAAAGTAAGTATTACGTAGTTTGGAAGGGTAAGGTTCCCGGGATCTATGAGAGTTGGGATGATTGCAAAAAACAGATTTCAGGAACAAAAGGGGCACAATACATGTCCTTCCCAACGCAGGAGGAGGCTAAAAAGGCTTATAATAGTTCTTATGCCGCCTATAAAGGGAAAAAGAAGAAAGAACCAGGTTTATCTGCTGCGGAATTATTAAAAATAGGTGAGCCTAATATGCACTCTATATCTGTGGATGCAGCTTCGAGCGGGAATCCCGGTGTAATGGAATACCGGGGTGTAGATACAAGAACAAAAAAGCAGTTGTTTAAGCAAGGGCCTTTCCCTGAGGGGACTAATAATATAGGAGAGTTTCTGGCGATCGTCCATGGCCTGGCCTTTTTAAAGGAAAGGAATTCGGATCGGGTTCTTTATTCAGATTCCAGGACTGCCATGAGCTGGGTCAGGAAAAAGAAATGCAATACAAAGCTTCAGCCCAATGCTAAAAACAGAGAATTATTCGATCTCGTAGAAAGGGCCGTAAAATGGTTGGAGAAGAATTCCTACAAAACCCCTGTTGTAAAATGGGAAACTGCTGCCTGGGGAGAAATACCGGCCGATTTTGGACGGAAATAAGGCCGTTTAATTTTCGATTTCTTCACCGTTCCAGAGCAATAACAAAAGCGTATATTTGCATCGAATTTGAACCATATTTATGGGTAAGCTTTTAATTTTAGGAACTGTTGCCTTTGATGCCATTGAAACACCCTTTGGGAAAACTGATAAAATATTGGGGGGTGCGGCTACTTTTATAGGCCTTGCTGCTGCTCAGTTTAAAGCCGAATCGGCGATTGTTTCTGTTGTTGGGGACGACTTCCCTCAGGATTATCTCGATTTGCTGAAAAATAAAGGGATTGATGTATCCGGAATTGAGATTGTTAAAAATGGCAAGACCTTTTTCTGGAGTGGAAAATACCACAACGATCTCAACAGCAGGGATACCCTTGCTACCGAGCTCAATGTCCTGGCCGATTTCAAACCTGTAGTTCCTGAAAATTTCACAGACGCCGATGTACTCATGCTGGGAAATCTGCATCCCTCAGTACAATTAAGTGCCATAGAGCAGATGCGAGTAGAACCAAAATTGATCGTTCTGGATACCATGAATTTCTGGATGGATAATACCCTAAGCGAATTGATGCAGGTGATCAGCAAAACTGATGTCATCACTATCAATGACGAAGAAGCACGTCAACTGTCTAATGAATACTCTTTGGTTAAGGCCGCACAGAAAATCCATGAAATGGGACCTAAATATGTGGTCATTAAAAAAGGTGAGAACGGAGCATTGCTTTTCCACGATGGTGAAGTGTTTTTTGCGCCGGCATTACCACTAGAAGAAGTATTTGATCCTACAGGTGCAGGAGATTCTTTTGCCGGCGGCTTTACGGGCTATTTAGCAGAGACCGAGAACGTATCTTTTAACAACCTTAGAAATGCCGTGATACACGGCGCAAATCTCGCTTCTTTTTGCGTAGAGAGATTTGGAACAGAGCGCATGCAGGACCTTTCCAAAGAAGAAGTGGATCGAAGGTTAAATCAATTTAAACAGTTAACCCAATTTGATATTGAGTTGAGATAATGCCCTGCCTACCCGGGGCTTTTTTTATGAAATGAATTATGAGTGACGCCATTAAACACGAGTGTGGTATTTCCCTGATCAGGCTACTAAAACCCCTCGATTACTACAAAAAAAAGTACGGGTCTGCTTTCTATGGGGTAAATAAAATGTACCTCATGATGGAAAAACAGCACAATCGTGGACAGGACGGGGCAGGTTTTGCCAGTATTAAACTCGATGTTCAACCCGGTCAGCGGTATATGAGTCGCGTCAGGTCTGTACAATCACAACCCATTCAGGATATTTTTGCACAAATCACCGATCGAATCAACAGGGCTTTTGAGGAAAATCCGGAATACATTGATGACGCGGAGGCGCAAAAAAATTACATCCCCTATATCGGGGAGGTTCTGCTGGGACATGTTCGCTACGGCACCTTCGGCAAAAACAGCATAGAGAATGTTCATCCTTTTCTCCGCCAGAACAACTGGATGCATCGAAACCTGATCGTGGCAGGTAATTTTAACATGACCAATGTGACCGAGTTATTTGACAATCTGGTGCAACTGGGTCAGCACCCCAAAGAGATGGCCGATACGGTAACAGTGATGGAAAAGATCGGGCATTTTTTGGATGATGCGGTAGCCAAGCTCTACAAACAGATTAAAAAAGAAGGGTATAACAAAATGGAGGCATCGCCTCTGATTGCGGAGCGACTCAACCTAGGGAAAATCCTAAAAAAAGCTGCCAAGAATTGGGATGGGGGTTATGCAATGGCCGGACTGCTGGGCCATGGTGATTCATTTGTGCTAAGGGATCCCTCAGGTATAAGACCGGCTTATTTCTATAAGGACGAAGAGGTGGTTGTAGTCGCCTCAGAACGCGCAGCAATTCAAACGGTATTTAATGTTAAGTATGAGAATGTTCAGGAGCTAGAACCTGCCCATGCTATTATAATAAAAAAGAATGGCTCTGTTAATATTAAAAAAATCATGGAACCGCTGGAGCGAAAAGCCTGCTCTTTTGAACGTATTTATTTCTCCAGGGGTAGCGACAAGGAGATCTATCAGGAGCGAAAAGAACTCGGCAAACTCATCTTTCCCAAAATTCTAAGTGCTATAAACAACGACATAAAGAATACGGTCTTCTCTTACATTCCAAATACCGCTGAAACCTCATTTCTCGGAATGGTGAAAGAGGCTCAGAATTATTTAAATAAAAAGAAGGAAGAACAAATCCTTGAAATTGGTTCGAGCATCTCCAGCGAAGAATTGCACCAGATTCTTGAAATCAGACCCAGAATTGAAAAAGTGGCAATCAAGGATGCCAAATTAAGGACGTTTATCACCCAGGACAGCAGTAGGGACGATCTGGTAGCCCATGTCTATGATATCACCTATGGTTCGGTGAACGAAAATGATAACCTCGTTATTATTGACGACAGTATTGTAAGGGGAACTACCCTAAAAAACAGTATTCTCGGGATCCTGGACCGATTGTCTCCCAAGAAGATAATTGTGGTTTCCTCGGCTCCTCAAATACGCTATCCCGATTGCTACGGGATAGATATGGCTAAACTCGAAGATTTTATCGCCTTTAAGGCGGCCCTGGAATTGCACAAAGAGCACAATAGCCTTCCTCTGGTAGATGAGATCTACAAAAAGTGTAAGGATCAATTCCATAAAAGTGATAAGGAAATCATCAATTATGTGAAGGAATTCTATTCGCCTTTTAGTGCCGATCAGATATCCGACAAAATAGGAGAACTCTTATCGCCAAAAGGCATCAAAGCTGAAGTGAAGATTATCTATCAAACCATTGAGAACCTTCATCTTGCTTGTCCGGATAATTTGGGCGACTGGTATTTTACCGGAAATTACCCTACCGCGGGTGGGAACAAAGTAGTAAATAAAGCCTTTATTAATTTTTACGAAGGCAAGAATGAAAGGGCATACTGAGCAATAAAATAGACAAAATACACGATTAAGTGCATTTCATCGATAATACGTGCATTTAATCGCCTTTATCGTCTTTCAGCATCAAACGAAGTTACATTAGATCTGCCATAGCATAAGTAGGTTAAGTTCATGGTAAGATTTGGGGCAAAAAAGGTGGAGACTTCTCCACCTTTTTTATTTGGTCTAATATCTTTATAAGGGTACTTGCTGAATTTCTAATTAAAAGCGATAGCCTAGACTCACTCCACCCCTCCCAACGAGCTCGGGGGCAACATCGGTATCGAAAAAGTTCCTTCCTATCCCGAGATAAATATCGACGACAAAACCGCGTCTTGTAACAAATTTTGC
>JABDQM010000156.1 GCA_013042315.1 Flavobacteriaceae bacterium
CCATTTCTTGGGCGAAATCACTTAGCATCTTTTTCATGGCTGCAATGGCCTCTTCTTCTTCCGCAAAGTAATCACTCATGATTTGGACGGCATCAAAATTCCGGGCTTCTTTCCCATTTCTGATAATTTCCACCGAGTTCATAACCACATCCACTGCTGGTCTGTCTTTCTGGTTGGTTTCTACAATCCCAATAGAGTCAACCACATCCATTCCCTCAATAACTTCACCAAAAACGGTGTGCTTACCGTCTAACCAGGGAGTTGGTTTCAGGGTTATAAAAAACTGACTACCGTTGGTTTTAGGTCCGCCATTGGCCATAGATAGCATCCCTGCCTTGTCATGACGAAGGGAATCTACAATCTCATCCTTGAAGCGATAACCGGGATACCCCGACCCAGTGGCGAGTGGATCACCTCCCTGAATCATAAAATCAGACATCACTCTATGGAAAATCAGGCCGTTATAGAATTTCTTCTCTTTGTATTCTTCACTTACAAAAGGACTTGTTCCCTCTGCAAGGGAAACAAAGTTAGCTACCGTTACCGGCGTACTTTCGTGCTCCAACTTAAGGATGATGTCTCCTTTTGTGGTTTTGATATCCGCAAAAATTCCATCACCCAAATCGGCGTATTGACTCGATTTACATCCTATGAGGAGCAATAAAAAGGTGGCGTAATAGAAATAGGTCTTTTTCATCTGGTAAATAGTTTAGGGTGTACTGTTTTCTTTATCTGGTTCAATATCAATAATGGTAATTACTGCTTTCAGGGGTACGCTGACTCCAATTTTATTCTTGTCGCCCGGATATCCGTAAGCCAGTGATGACGGAAACAGAAAAATGGCTTTTTCTCCATCTTTTAAGAGCTTGATACTATTCCTCAAACCTGGAAACAGTCCCTGCTTGTCTACTTTGTAAGTTTGAAGGCCCATTTCCTCTTCAGAATAGATGGTGTCGTTCTGGAGGGTGAGAAGCGCATAAGTAAATCGGACCAAATCATTCGTCTGAGGAGTGTAGTCGCTCACCTCATTACTCAACAGGTAAGTAAACCAACTTCCTTCTGCGGTTGCTGTATACTCATTAAGACTGTCGTTTTGAATGATCTCGCTGATCAATTTTTCTTCGGCTTCCAGAAGTTGTCTGTTTCTTTCTGCCGATTCTTTGATAAAGGATCCGGAATTTACTTTGACCGGTCTTCTCGGTACAGCTTCCTCGCAAGCGAAGACCGCAAATACGAATAAAAGTAGTATCAGTTTTTTCATCTGCTTAATTCACTTTTGTGTTTTTCTAAAAGACCGCGGAAATAAGTGACTGTATCTTGCATTGTTCGGGTGCTTTTTCCTCCGGCTGCATTGGTATGTCCTCCTCCTTCAAAATATGCTCTGGCAAATTCATTGACTGAAAAATCACCCTCTGAACGAAAAGAGATTTTAATGATTCCTTCGTCCCTGTTCTCAATAAAAATTACGGCCAGTCCAATGCCGGCAAGGGTAAGTCCGTAATTCACAAAACCTTCGGTATCTCCTTTTTTAAACTGGTGTTTATCTAATTCATCCTGCGTCAGCGTAATATAAGCAGTGCTGTATTCGGGCAAGATCACCATGTTGTTGAGGGCACATCCCAAAAGATGAAGCCTGCTGGGGGTGTTAGTGTCAAATATTTCTTTGTGGATCTCCGAACTTCTAGCCCCACGGTCAATCAATGCCGCTACAACTCTGTGGGTTTCACTCGTGGTAGCTGCGTATTTAAAGGAGCCCGTATCGGTAAGGATGCCCGCGTAAAGACAATCAGAAATTTCCTGGTTTATTTCATTTTCCCCTCCCAGGGCTTTAATCATATGATAGATCATCTCACAGGTAGAACTCATTGCAGAATCTGAATACATGATAGCAGCGTAATCGGCCGGAGAGTGATGATGGTCTACCATCACAAAAGTGGTTTTGGTTTCTTCCAGGACCTCCTTCATATGTCCGATTCTTCCCAAATCATTGAAATCTACCGTAAATATTATCTCAGCTGTTGCGATAAAATCCTTTGCCTGAGTATTCTGTTTTTCATAGATCATCACCTCTGAAGTACCCGGCATCCATTTGAGGAATTCCGGATAGTCATTGGGGCTGATCACAACAGAGCTGTGGCCTTCTTTTTTGAGATAGTGGTGAAGTCCTAGGGCTGAGCCTATGGCATCACCGTCAGGATTTTTATGGGGGATAATAGCGATTTTCTGGGGAGTGCTAAGCAGGGCTTTCAGAGCCCGGACATCTGCTGAATTCATGCCTGCAAAGATACAATTTATATGAAATACCCACGACTAAAATGAAAGAGGTTAAATAATCGCTAACTTTTTATGAAATAAAAAATTTGTACTCCAAAAAACATACTTTAGTAGTAAATCGACTCACTGTGAACAATCGAATACTCCTTTTCCTGCTACCTTTTGTGTTTTTTAATTGCAAAACTGCTCAGCTTTCTGAGAATATAGTACAAACTCAAACTAAAGCTGATTTCACCATTGCCTTTGGTTCGTGTAACAGACATAATGTAGAAAATGCCCTTTGGGATGATGTACTAACAGCAGATCCGGATGTATGGATATGGGGTGGTGATATTGTCTATGCAGATACTGATGATCCCAAGAAAATAGCCAGTATGTACGAGGTGCAAAAGAGCGTGCCAGAATACGCCCAACTTCGAAAAGAAGTGCAGGTTATCGGTACCTGGGATGATCACGATTACGGCCTTAATGATGGAGGGGTCGAGTTTGAAGCTAAGGATGAAAGTCAGCGAGTATTCCTCGATTTTATGGATGTCCCTGATAATGACTCCAGGCGTCAGAGGAAAGGTGTCTACGCCGATTATGATTATAAAACAGCAGAAGGTGAGGTTAAAATTCTGGTTTTGGATACCCGTTATTTCAGATCGGCACTTACACCATCCGGGCAAAAAGGCAATAGATATGAACCCGGACCTTACGGAGAAGGAACCGTTTTGGGAAAAGAACAATGGGCCTGGCTGGAAAAGGAGTTAAACACTTCCGAAGCAGATTTTAATATCATAGTAAGCAGTATACAGTTTTTATCCAACCAGCACGGCTTTGAGACCTGGGGAAATTTCCCTCACGAAGTGGACAAGTTAAAAAATACGGTTGAGCAATCTGGCGCCAAGGGTGTGATCATCCTTTCCGGTGACCGCCATATCTCGGAATTTTCGAGTAGTACCATAGAGGGGATGTCCTATCCGCTAATCGACTTTACAAGTAGTGGTCTTACCCACGTTTATTCCAGTTATTCGGGAGAACCAAATCCGTACAGGGTTGGAGAGGTGGTAGCTGTTAAAAGCTTTGGTTTGCTCCGCTTTAATTTTAAATCGAAGCAAGTAGAGATGGAAATGGTAGGTGATCAGGGTAAGATCCTCAACAAAATTGTACAAAAGTATTAATGTTGTAGGTTGAGATAAGATAGCGTACTTTTGCCGAAAATTTTTATCCAATGACTGGAAACAGAACATTTACAATGATCAAACCCGATGCGGTGGAAAACGGCCACATCGGTGCTATTTTAGAAAAGATTACCTCCGCAGGATTTAAGATCATCGCCATGAAATACACCCAACTCAGCAAGCGCGATGCACGTGAGTTCTACGCCATCCATAAAGAGCGTCCTTTCTTTAATGAGTTGGTTGAATTTATGACCAGAGGCCCCATTGTTTCGGCCATCCTGGAAAAGGATAATGCTGTGGAAGACTTCAGGGCGCTGATTGGTGCAACTAATCCGGCTGAAGCCGCAGAAGGAACCATTCGTAAACTCTTCGCCAAGGATATAGGTGAAAATGCAGTTCACGGATCAGACAGTGATGAGAATGCAGCCATTGAAGGAGCATTTCATTTCTCCGGACGCGAGATCTA
>JABDQM010000158.1 GCA_013042315.1 Flavobacteriaceae bacterium
AAAATTAACTTTTTATGAAGATTACACTACTAAAAAGTCTTATGCTGGTTGGAGCGATCTTGAGCTTCGGATTGGTTAAGGCGCAAGATGTATCAGGTACTGTTTCTGATGCTAGTGGCCCTCTTCCGGGGGCTAGTGTTGTAGTACAGGGTACTACGAATGGTACACAGACAGACTTTGACGGTAATTACAGCTTGAGTAACGTAGGCAGCAATGCTGTTCTTGTTGTCAGCTATATCGGCTATAAAACACAGGAAGTTGCTGTGAATGGTCGTTCTACCATTAATGTCGTACTGGAAGAAGATGCTCAGGCATTAGACGAAGTGGTAATCATCGGATATGGTACCACCACTGTCAAGGATGCAACCGGTGCAGTTACTGCTGTTACCTCTGAGGATTTTAACGGCGGGGTGATTTCATCTCCCGAACAATTGATCCAGGGTAAAACAGCCGGGGTTAACATTCAGCAATCCAGTGGAGAACCAGGTGCAGGAATCTCAGTAAACATTCGAGGTTCAAATTCTGTACGGGGTGACAACAATCCACTCTTTGTTGTAGACGGTGTTCCGTTAGCGGCTGGAAATACATCACCCGGAGGTGATACCGGAAGCGGTGGCAGTGCTGTAAGAAACCCTTTGAACTTCTTAAACCCATCGGATATTGAAAGTATCAGTATCCTTAAAGATGCCTCGGCAACTGCAATTTACGGTTCAAGAGGTGCCAACGGGGTTGTTATCATTACTACTAAAAGTGGAAAAGGAAGCTCAGGCGGTAAAGTTGAATTTGCTTCATCCCTGAGTATTGCAACTCCTGCTAATAGCTATGATCTACTCAATAGAGATGAATTTCTTGATGCTGTAACTCAGTATGGAGGGAATGCTTCCGCAGTTGATTTTGGCAACAATACAAACTGGCAGGATTTCATTACCAGAACGGTAGCTTCTCAAAACCAGAACGTTTCCTATTCCAACAACTATGGAAAAGGTAATATCCGTGCAACTTTCGGATATCAAAAGCAATTCGGTGTTATTGAGAAAACAAGTTTGGAAAGGATTACAGGAAGACTGAACCTTACACATCGATTCCTCGATGATAAACTCACCTTAGGTTTACAAACTACCTTATCCCGAGTTAATGATGAGACCGCCCCTTTAAGTGGTGGAGCCGGTTTCCGTGGAGATATCCTTGGAGCTAGTTACTCAGCAAATCCAACCTGGGGTTCATTTTCAACCTTTTCCGATGGTGGAACTCAGATCAAACCTGCTAATTATCTAGCTAATACACAAAATCAAACCAATACAAACAGGGTCTTGATAAATGGTTCTGTTGATTATAAGTTCACACCTGAACTCACTGGTAAGATTAACGTAGGTTATGACAAATCTGATGGAGAAAACACTTCAGTGCTATCTGGGAATCTATTAAATTTTGACGGTATTTCAGGTCTTGGTTTAGGTTATTACAATACTCTATTTAGAGAAAACCACCTTTTAGAAGCCACTCTGAATTTCAAGAAAGATTTTGGTAACTCCAATATTGATGCCCTTGTAGGTTATTCCTTCCAGGATTTTAATGTAAGTGGAAGAAATTCTCAAGGTCGCGGGTTCGGAACTACTGAACTCAACCAAATGGGAGCTGATCTTAGAGAGACCGTTAATGGTGCCGGAAGAACTATAGATGGTTCGTACCAACAATATTATTACGGTGAAAATACATCGGGACTTATTGTAAACCGACTACAGCCTATTGTAGTTGCCGGTGAAGATGTAGGCTTTGGCTTTAACAAGTTGGTTAGAGCAATGACCGCAGACACTTTTAATAATACGGATGAATTACAGTCGTTCTTCGCCCGTGTGAACTATTCGTTGTCTAATAAATATTTATTCACTGCAACAGTAAGAGCTGATGGTTCTTCAAGATTTGGTCCTGAAAACCAATACGGTTACTTCCCTTCCGGAGCCTTTGCCTGGAAAATTAATGAAGAAGATTTTGTAGGTGAAAATGTATCTACTTTAAAACTTCGTTTAAGTGGTGGACTTGTTGGTAACCAGGAAGGTTTAGGATATGGAAACTTCGTCGCTAGACAGCGATTTGGTGGAATTGGAACTCAGACAAACCTTACTGTAAACCCAAGTGGTTTAGCTATCGTTGCAACAGATGTTCCTGATCTTAAATGGGAAGAGACATTGAACCTCAACGTTGGTTTCGACTTTGGATTCTCCAATGACCGTTTATCAGGTAGTATCGATGTCTATCGCAATGAAACAAA
>JABDQM010000160.1 GCA_013042315.1 Flavobacteriaceae bacterium
AAGTTGTACTCTTTGAGGATATAGGGGTAATAGTCAGAGAACAAGCTCTTAGTATCCCGGGTTACCGCGTCTACCATCAGGGCGTAAAAAGGAGGTTGTGAGCGAGTGAGGTAATAGTTTCTGGTGCCGTTGGGGATAAAGCCTAGGGAATCGATTAAAAAAGTAAAGTTGTCGCCCATACTTTTGGCCAGTTTTTTCTGTCCATCTACCATAAGGCCTTCTATGGTAAAGTAGCTATCCCAGTAATAAATCTCCCTGAATCGGCCGCCGGGAACTACATACTGATAAGGCAATGCTATCCTGGAATAATAATCAATCGCCTTGTCGGGACCCCGGGTTAGTTTTCCCCACATACTACTGATATGCTGGTACATATTCTTGGTGGTATCGGTCACGATTTCCTGCCCTGAGACAAAGGGATCACTAAAATGGGCTTCAACGAAGGTCTTCAAATCAAAATTAGCCTCATTCTTCTCTTCCCTGTACAAGTCTAGCAATTCTCCATAGGAACGGTCTGGCACGAGATCGACAAAGGTTTTTGAATCCTTATAAATGGCCTGTAGCTGTACATCCCTGAACAATTCAGTTTGATAAAAATCGGTGCCGGATATGGTTTCAGGTGCTTCTCTGCATCCCGTAAGGAAGAGGAAAGAAAGGAGTAAAATAAAGAAAGAACGCTTCATGCTTGTTGAATTTCAGAATTACTGTTTGGGTAGGCTTTTGATGTAGGTACTGTCAATTTCTCTTTTCAGGGCGATAACGGGTTGAATCTCCTCGTTAGGGATGGTCACGGAAAGGACATAATGCGCTATTTTCCATTGCCCGTTTTCTTTTTTAAGCACACCGGAGCCTCTGCAAAGTTGCATCCAGGTGTCGAGTAACTCATCAAACCACGCGATTTTCCCTGTGGGATCAAAGTAGATATTGCGGTCTATAGATGTGAAATCCCAAGCCTTGCCCTGTTCAAAATACGGCTTGGAAAAAGACATAAATTCTGTTTTATTCCACACCTCTGCTGCATCTGTGCCTATGAATACTGCATCCTTGGACATCAATTCAAAATAGGCATCAAAATCAGCTTCAGCTGCGGCCTTATGCCAGTTATCCAGGGTTGTATTTATGTTTTGTGTGTCCGTAGTCTGACCCTTAGCGTAATTCATTATTGAAAGGCTCAGAAGTAGAAATAAGATTTTATTCATCTATGATTAATTCGGTGTCCAGAGTATTGTTGACTATTACATTGAGTTGAGTTCTCAAGGCGTTGTACGCATTGTGCATTTCAATAGCGGGAGCGGTAGCATCAATCCGATAATCAGCTGCGGCACGAGTTTTAAAAATAAAGGTTTTTAACACCGTCTGCCTGCTTTTTACCTGAGGAATGTCAAATTCCGGAGGATAAAGACCTTCTTCCAGACGCTTTTGCTTTTCTACCAGGTCTTCGAGCACAAGGATCAGATCCTCCTCATTGTCGACCGTTGACAAGGCGTCAAATCCGGTTTCAAGCTCTTTAAATTCTATCCAATCTCTTACAACCATCGCAGCCTTTGAGTTTAAAGCTGTCCTTTTGGGCATGGAATCCAGCGAAAAAAATTGCGCTTCTTCATTCGTAGATTCTTCAGCTTTTCCGGTCTCCTGACAGGCCTGAAAAATGAAGAGCAAAGAAAGGATCGACATTATTTTTCTCATAGAACGAATGTACAAATTTTAATAAAAGCTATCTTTGAAAGGAACTCCATTAATTCATAATTCCTTGCAAAAGTCAATACTCATTTTAGGGGCCTGTGGCCAGATCGGAACAGAACTTACCTTCGCTTTGCGTGAGAGATACGGAGATGAAAATGTAATTGCAAGTGATATCCGGGAAGGTTCAGATAATCTGATGAATTCAGGACCTTTTGAAATTCTGGATGCCACCAGTTACGATGCCGTTGAAGAAATCGTGATGCATTATGAAGTGGAAGAAGTCTATCTAATGGCTGCTATGCTCAGTGCCACGGCTGAAAAATTCCCGGAACGCGCCTGGAACCTCAACATGAATTCACTTTTCAATGTCCTTAACCTCGCCAAAGAAAAAAAGATTAGTAAGATTTTCTGGCCTTCCAGTATTGCAGTATTCGGCAAGAATACTCCTAAGGATAATACCCCTCAGCACACCCTGATGGAACCCAGCACGGTCTATGGAATCAGTAAGCAAACCGGAGAACGCTGGTGCGCCTACTACAATGCAAAATACGATGTGGATGT
>JABDQM010000167.1 GCA_013042315.1 Flavobacteriaceae bacterium
GACCGAAGTGGTAATTTTCGCTTTCTCTTAAAGGATCTAAGTACTTCCTTTTACTATCCATTTTATGATTCGGCAAGTGGCAAACTTTACTTCGCCGCAAATTTTGATGATAGCCTGGGTGGAACCGATCTTTATTACGTGTATACCAACAATGGCTTAATTATGTCCTCACCGGTCAATCTTGGGCCACGTATAAACACTCCCGGGAACGAGATCGCTCCTTATATTTTTGAAGGTAGCCTCTACTTTGCTTCGGATGTTTTCTACGGCCTCGGTGGAATGGATAACTATAAATCTGAGATTCTTGAAGATAATGTGTACAGTATTCCTGTCAATCTTGGGAAAGGCTTGAATTCTGAGCAAGACGACTTCGGATTTATCCTTAAAAATTACCAGGAGAATAGCCTGATTGGCTATTTTGCTTCTAACAGGCCCGGAGGAAAAGGGAATGATGATTTATACGGATTTATTATCCAGGAGAAACCCGGAATTAAAACCTTTACCTTAAATGGAAGCGTTTTAAATCTGAAAACTAATGATCGCATAGCGGAAGCTGAAGTTCGATTACTCAACCAGGAGGGAAGAGTAATCAAACAGGAGAAAACGGATGAGAAGGGAATGTTTAGAATTGAAATTCCCTGGCAGGAAACAATTACTATTCAGGCCACAAAAGATCGTTATTCTATCTTTTCTGATACCTATACCGGAGATGCCCTCTCCCAAATTCAGAATGCATCATACAATATGGGCATTGTGAGTATAGACGACCTGGTGGAAGAGACCGAAGATCAGACCGTTTTAAAGTTGAACAAGTTTTACTTTGACAAAGGACAAAGCACAATAACTCCGGCCATAGCTGCTGAACTAGACAAGGTAGTAGATGCCGTTTCCCGATTTCCTCAGATGCAATTACGGATCGAATCCCATACCGACAGTCGCGGAGGTTCTTCCACCAACTTTAGAATTTCACAGAGTAGGGCCGATGCTATAAAGAATTATCTCGAAAATAATGGGGTATCTTCTTCTAACATACTTTACTCCATTGGCTACGGAGAGGATAAAATTCTAAACGACTGCACCAACGGCGTGTTCTGCCTCGATACTTTCCATAAAAAGAACGAAAGGCAGCTCATTGTTGTTCTCAATTACGATTTACTTTTTTAGAAAAGGATCATCCAGCAATAATAGAAGGCAAAAAGCGAAAGAAAAATGATGCCTGCATAGGTGAGAAATTGCAATCCTTTTCCCGGTCGGAAGGAGCCCGGCAAGTCATTACTCATGACATTCTTTAAATTCATATATCCTACCACGGGAGCCATGACAAATGAGATAAAAGTGGCCAGGGCAACTAGTGTGCCCATGTTGGCACTAAAGGCTGTAAGGACGATATAATTTACCAGAGCCAATCCTATAATTCCCAAAGCAAAATATTTTTTCCCAGAATAATCCTTGTGCTCCGGGGTAAGGTGTTTTATTAGATCGAGACTTACCCGGGCTATGGCGTCATGAGCCGTCATACAGGTGCTGAACATGGTGGCAAAAGCCGAAACTGCGATAAAAATATAGGCCCATCGCCCGATATGCGTGGTAAAGAGTTGCACCACCTGATCTGCGAAAGTGACGGCATTATCACTTAATTCGGTTTGGGTTCCATAAAGCGTCATCCAGCCAATGACCAAAAAGAAAATAGCCAAAATAGCGGTCATATAGTATCCAGAATTAAATTCCTGCAGGGCTTCGTTAAGGGGTAGTCTGCGCTTTGTCACTTTTTGCTTTTCAAGGGTCCAGAGACTGATCCAGCTGCTGGCTTCCACCGCTGTTGGCATCCACCCTACCAGTCCGATCAGAAACAAAATACCAACCTCATTAAAAATGGGCATGGGAGTAAACTGAGGAGAGGGTTCAACCTGCCCTTTAAAAATGACCAAAATGGTTGTAACCATAAGTGCCAGAAACAAAATAGAAACGACGAACTTCAGTGACAACTCCAGAAATCGATACCGCCCAATAATCAGGATGGCAGAGATAAAGACAAAAAGACCCAAGGCTACGTTCCCAACGGATAGATCATCAATTTTAAATAGGTTGATAAACAATCCGGATGTCACAACGTACAAAGCCGCCAGGATAGTGAATGTCGTCACCAGGGTAATAACAGCGTAGATCCACAAATACGCTTTCCCACGGTTGCGATAACCTTCAATGAGGGAAGTATTGGTAACCGTGGTGTACCGTATTCCGAATTCAAAGAAAGGATACTTAAGAATGTTCGCAAGAATGATGGGGATCACCATTACCCAGCCGTATTGAGCACCCGCCTTTGTTGATAATACAAGATGTGAGGTTCCAATTGCCATACTGGCAAAAAGCAGACCCGGCCCCAGGTTCTTTATCAATGTTTTTAAACTCGGCATAGGAAGTAGACTGCTCTAAAGTAGGATTTTTTGTGCAATTCCATATCCGGACTAATCATTGAGAATCATTGGAACGCGGCTGAGTGTTTAAAAGCAGATCTACAAAAACCTTTACCCTAGCAAAGTATTCCCGCACTTGCACCTTTAGTCCCTGAGAACCTTCCAGATCCTGAGCGTTGAAACCTATAGCGTACAATCCTTTTTTCTCCGCGAGATATACGGCCCTTTCGTTTTGGAATTTCTGAGAGATCACAGTTACACTGTCCAGGCCAAAAACTTCTTTGGCCCGTACCATGGAATCCAGGGTTCGGAATCCGGAAGGATCCAGCATAATACTGTCCTCCGGAATACCCCCTTCAATAAGGTCTTTTTTAAATGTGTCCGGTTCGTTGTAGTATTTGGTGGCGTTGTCTCCACTTACCAGAACCCGGTCTATCTTCCCGGCTTTGTAGAGTGCGATGGTTGCGCTAATTCGGTGCGTGTAATAAGGGTTGTTTCCTCCGGCAATAAGCTTACTTGATGTCCCCAGAACAATTCCCACCTTGTTCTTGTGCACAGATTGCAGCTTGTAGAATGTCTTTCCCTTTGCACCCTTATCAATAACGGCATCACAGATTAACAACGTGGATAAGGGTAGAATAAATAAAAGAAGAACAACAGTTCGCAATCTTTTTCTCATACGGTGTTTTCAGGTCGATAAAGGTAAGGAAATGCATAAACTGGACAGACAATGGGGAGAAAAATCTTCCTGGTATTGATGCGTATGACGTTCATATGATAAAAGCGGCACTTACTTTCAAGTGCCGCTTTGTTTTCAATGGAAAATATGGGAACTACTTTCTGGTCATTTGCCGAGATTAAAACTTGCCCCCACCATGATCATTGAAGTGGTCATGTCATAGGAAACTTCGCTCCCCGGGATGGCTCCGTAAGGAGGAAAGTCGGGAATAAACTGCGGATTTAACAATGGACCTGAAGTTGCATCCCCACTAGAGCCATAATGATAAACGGCATCCAGAGAAACTTTGTCACTCAACTCATAACTCAATCCAAACTGGAAAGCGTTTTTGATAATGGCAGTTGCCGGAACGCTGTAGAAAGCGATATCACTGTTAATAGGGTTAGAGCTGTAGGTATATCCTAATCGAAGAGGCAATTTATTTACGCCCTTGTATTGGATCCCTGCAGAAATGATACTGATATTTTCCCAGCCGAATCCCGCGACGGAAAAGGTGTTAGTCCATCCACTTTCCTGAAATCCTTCCGTGTTTTCATAATCTACCATACGGTAATCAAGTGCAAGGTCTACATTGCCCAGTGAGTATCCCAGACCAAGGGAATATATGGCGGGATAGTTAATCTTAAAATCATTGGTGGATGTGGAATTATCAAGATAGGTGTTATCTAGACTAAAATCGTTGAAGACTTGTTTAGTCTTATAAGAGGCGCCGGCCTTAAAGCCTGTTGGACTTTGATAGAATAGTCCGAACTGTGCCCCGAATCCAAAAGCAGTTGCCTTATCTGCCGAGGGATAGCCTGCACCAGTTGGATTAGCCGTTGGGTTGGGAATCAACTCGAGGGTAGCATAGTTGAAATTAGGCTCAACCCCGATTGAAAATTGCTCAGACAACTCATAAGCCCAGGTGAAGCCAACTTGCAAGAGGCTGTAGTCTGATTCTACCCTACCAAAGCCTCCCATATTTTGGGGCATGTTTATAGGGTTGGAAGTACTCTCCGGGAAGGTAACTCCAAAACCACTGATCCCAAAAGCAGAAAGACCAAAAGTGTGTTTGCTCTCTGGTTTACTCCAGACATATGCCAGTGCGGGAAGAGGGGAAACTCCACGGTCATCCTCTGTAGTCCCGCTAAAGAAATTCCCGGTGGGTTGTCCGCTACTATCGAACTCCGGAACTGTTGAACTCAACTCTGGGGAAGAGAAAAAGAAGCCAATATCGAATTTGAGCTGATTTTCATCAAAGACCGAAATAGCAGCAGGGTTCCATTGCAGTGCCCCTGAGATATCGAGGGGCTGTGCAGTTGCTGCCCCACCCATGGACATGTTTACAGAACCAACTCCCTGCATGATGTGTCCGGCCTGTGAAAAGGCTGTGGATACTAGTAATGCTAATGCTAAAGTAAGAAGGTAGTTTTTCATTGAATAGTGTTTTAGGCAACCCTTTAATCTCCAAGGACAAACCCTTTCGCGGATAGCGGGTTGCAAGGTTTAAACTGGTGTAAAGGTAGGATAGGATAATGCCAAAATAACTGATGAAAATCATAGTATGATACTACTGTAACCTAGGTTACATAAGTCGTAAGTTATTAATAATAAACATATTATAAATTTAACCTTGTCAGGAAGCAAACAAGCGCGATTTTAAAGCTTCAGGTGGTAGATTTCCGGTGATCTCAGTCAATTTTTTGTGAACACTAAAATATTCCATGTCGAAACGATGCGCTTCGCGGGTTCCCTGAAGCTTGCGTTTGATCGAATTGATCCCTTCAAGCCTTCCTTCCAGATGTACGATGTTCATCAGTACCCTGAATTGAGAATCGCTCATATTTGGCCGTCCGTATTGGGCAATCAAACCACTAAAGTATTTGGTATAAATCATGGAAATAATCCAAAAAGAAGGATATAATCCAAAAATACAAAGCTTTACAGGATTAAAAAATTATTTCTGGGAAAGTGTTATCTTGAAATCGAACGCTTACGCCTAAATTCTCTTGTATGTTCCGTTTTTTTCGTCAAATCCGCCAACAGCTCCTCGGGGACGGAAAGAACACAAAATACCTGAAATACGCTGTAGGAGAAATTTTTCTTGTTGTGATCGGAATCCTCCTCGCTTTGCAGATCAACAACTGGAATGAAGATCGGAAAAGCAGAAATTTTGAAGTGGAGATGCTAAAGCAAATCCGAGTAAATCTCTTACAAGACAGAAACGCTTTAAGTAAGATCGCTACAAATGGAAACAGGGCCATGAGAGCTGCTGATTCTATTTTGAGTGTCACAGAAGAGCACGACAGTTTACCGTATTGGTTAGGCCATTTTATGCAATTCAACCGATTCCAACCACTGACCAACGGCTACGAAGTTTTGAAATCCAAGGGGCTGGACCAGATTCGCAATAAGGATTTGAGATTTTTGCTAGGGACCTACTACGATGATCGCATCAAGTTTATCGGGCAAGCGATAAAGGATATCGAATGGGAATTTATGAATGAGTGGTTGCCTATACTAAAAAGGAATGTGGTTAGCTTTACTTTTGGCAAAAGTGCGGTGCTCAAGGATTACAGCATCTTTACGACAGAGGGACTGGAGAGAAACAATATCGTGATGAATAAGGATAATTACTCAGGCAGTGTAGTGTACATTGAAGAAGGACTCCAGCTCATCGATTCTATTCTGGAAATGATCGATCAGGAATTAAAAAAGTAGAAACTTGCAATGGCAGGAAGGAAAAATAATGTGATTCATCCGCTGTCTACTTGGCAATGAAACAAACTAAAGACCCCGAATATATTTTCTATATTTACGAATAGATCACAAATCCATTCCCATGCGAAAATCAAGAAAACATTTTGACCTGTTTTTTTTCTCTATCCTTACGTTTCTCGGCTTTAACTTGTATTCTCAGGATGTTCCTGAAGCCATAGGGCAATGGGACCTTGAAGTGCAGATGGGAGACCAATGGCTGCCCTCCTGGCTGGAAGTGAAACAATCGGGCTCAAAAGCTCTTGTTGGGCATTATGTAAGTTATGCAGGGAGTGCCAGGCCTATAACAGAGGTTCATTTTAAAGACAAACTTGTCAGTTTTAGTATTCCTCCACAGTGGATTGGGACCCAATATATGATGTTTACAGGAACAGTGAATGGAGACGCCATGGAAGGAAACCTTTTGGATCATATGGGCATGTCGCATGCTTTCAGAGGCGTAAGGGCCCCTAAGCTTTTATACCCCGAACCTGAGAAATGGTCAAAGCCGAAACCCCTTTTAAAAGCTAATGTATTGGATGGCTGGAAAGTACCTGAAGGCAGTGCAACAAA
>JABDQM010000169.1 GCA_013042315.1 Flavobacteriaceae bacterium
GGTAAGAATATCTTGCCACTTGTTAAGGCGGCAAAGATACCCAATTTAGAGGGAAGCATGACTTGGGGCTTTGACCCTCAGATCTAGATGATGGTTAAGAGAAAATGAAAATTTAGCCTCTTAAAAAGTATGAAAGATAATATTTATATCATCGGAGCCGGAATCAGCGGACTCATTGCAGCATTAAATCTTGAAAAAGTAGGGTTTAGTCCGGTAATTTATGAAGCCAGTAACTCTTCCGGGCGATGATCGGAAAACTAACTGCTCAGGCATAAAAAAAACCGCCAAAAGGCGGTTTGTATTTATATCTGAAAATGCACTACTCTGCTGGCATAACCACAGCATCGATGGCGTGAATTACTCCATTTGAAGCGGGAACGTCTGCCATGATAACCATGCTGGTATTACCCTGCGCATCGATTAGTTTAACATTTTCTCCATCAAGAGTCAGCGTTATCTTATCTCCCTGCACGGTTTCAGCCACAAAGGATCCATCATTGCTATTAATCGCTTCTACAACCGCAGCTGCTGAAAATTCACCCGCAACTACATGGTAGGTAAGCAAATTAATTAAGGCAGCTTTGTTTTCGGGTTGTAGCAGGCTTTCAACGGTTCCTTCAGGTAATTTTGCAAAACTGTCATTGGTAGGTGCAAAAACCGTGAAAGGTCCGTCACTACTCAGTGTTCCTACCAGGTCTGCCGCCTGAACAGCAGCGACAAGTGTACTAAAATTTTCATTTCCACTGGCTACTCCAACAATTGTTTCCGTAACCATAGGCTCTTCAGCAGAAGTTTCCATTTCGGTAGAGGCCATTTCGACTGCCTCTTCTGTATTGTCTTTTTCTTTTTTTGATTCGCCACAGGATATTAACATTAATCCTGACAGCATAATGGCACTTAAAATTCTCATAATTTATAATTCTTTTTAGTTATACCCCGAAGATAAGTAGAACAAACAAGCAGAAGTATTAAATAATGTTTAAATAAATGAGTATAAAGTTAAACATAACATAAAGTATGGTAATAATTGTCATTTTACTATAAATTTTGATTTCTTAAGGGGTGTTGAATATTAAGAACTAATGAAAACAGATCATATGAAAAATAAACAAGAACTTTTAAAACCAATTGCACTCGGAACTTTTTCCTTGCCAAATCGCGTTGTGATGGCCCCAATGACCAGAAGCAGAGCGGTCAATAATGAGAATAAACCCACCTCAGAACTACAGGGAGAATATTATGCTCAAAGGGCATCGGCCGGACTTATACTTACGGAAGGGTCCCAGGTGTCAGAGCGGGCTGTTGGCTATGTAAATACTCCGGGAATACATTCTGAAGAACAATTAAAAGGGTGGAAGGAAGTTACAGAAAAAGTACACAAAAATGACGGTCGTATCTTCATTCAGTTATGGCATGTGGGCCGTATGTCACATCCTGATTTTCACAATGGCAAACTCCCCCTGGCTCCTTCTGCAATCAACCCGGAAGAACAGTCCTATACCCCCGAGGGGTTTAAGGATACTGTTGAACCAAAGGCCATGTCGATTGAAGATATTCAGCAGACCATCAGGGATTTCGTCCAGGCAACTGATAATGCAGTGGAAGCCGGTTTTGACGGGATAGAAATCCACGCATCTAACGGGTATCTCTTTCATCAGTTTTTTAATAAATCGAGCAATAGGCGAACAGACGATTATGGGGGAAGTATTGAAAACAGGGCAAGATTCCTTTTTGATGTTTTAGATGCAGTTAGGGAAAAATTACCGGAAAACAGAATAGGGGTGAGGCTAAATCCATCTCTGCATGGTTCTTTTGGCATGACCATGGATGAAGAGACCATTCCCACCTTTGACTATATCGTAGAAAAGCTTAATAATTACGACCTGGCTTATTTACATTTGTCTGAACCTTTTACGGATGTTTCGGATTTGCCATACGCTGTCACGGAAATAGCCCAACATTACAGACCTATCTACAAGGGCGTCTTAATGATCAACAATGGCTTTGATCAGGATTCCGGGAACGAGATACTTGAAGCAGGGCATGCGGATCTCGTTGCTTTTGGCAAGCCCTATATTTCTAATCCGGATCTCGTAGAACGATTCGAACAAAACGTACCCCTGGCAGAATGGGACCAAAGTACTTTTTATACCCCCGGCAAGAAGGGATATCTCGATTATGAGAAAAATACTACCGAAATGAGCAGAACATAATAGTAGACTTATTCGTAATTTAGTGAGAATTAATAATCAGATTAAAATGCGAAGTACATCCCTATTATCTATTATTTTCCTGTTAGTCTTTGTAACTGCCTGTAAAACTGAAAAAAAACAGAGCCCCGATGACGTACCGGTTCAGGAAGAAACCACCCTGCACGGTGAGGAAGTAAGTTATGCTACTGATTCCACCACCATGAAAGGGTATCTCGCCTATGACAAGGCAATAAAAGCCAAACGCCCTGGTATCCTGGTGGTTCATGAATGGTGGGGACATAATGAATATACCCGTGAAAGGGCCAATATGCTAGCTGAACTGGGATATACAGCCCTTGCGGTAGACATGTACGGAGATGGAAAACAGGCAGCACATCCTGATGATGCCGGAAAGTTTTCCGGGATGGTGATGAGCAATATAGAGGAAGCAAAAGCTCGATTCAGTGCAGCCATGGAACTTTTAAAAAGTCAAAGCTCAGTAGATTCTTCACAAATTGCTGCTATAGGATATTGCTTTGGTGGTAGTGTTGTGTTAACCATGGCAAATGCTGGAGAAGACCTCGATGCTGTGGCAGCCTTCCACAGCGGAGTGCAGTTGCCTATCATGCCTAACGAAGG
>JABDQM010000176.1 GCA_013042315.1 Flavobacteriaceae bacterium
TTGCGCTCCTAAAAATAGTATAACAATATGAATCATTACGAAACTGTTTTCATTTTAAATCCCGTTCTATCTGATGTTCAGATAGAGGAAACAGTTAAGAAATTTGAAGATTTCTTAATTAAGAATGGTGCCAAAATGGTGTCAAAAGAAAATTGGGGCCTGAAAAAATTGGCGTATCCCATACAAAACAAAAAAAGTGGCTTTTACCATTTGTTCGAATTTACGGCAACCGGTGAAGTAATTGCTCCGTACGAGCAGGAATTTCGCAGAGATGAGCGCATTATGCGTTTCCTCACCGTAAAGTTAGACAAGCACGCTATAGAGTGGGCTGAGAAAAGAAGAACAAGACTAAAAGCTAAAGCGTAAGGATATGGCAACACTACAACAACAGGCAAAAGGTAAAAAAGATGGCGAGATCAGATATCTAACGCCGCTTAACATCGAGACCAATAAACAGAAGAAATACTGCCGATTTAAAAAGTCGGGTATCAAGTATATAGATTATAAGGATCCTGATTTCCTTATGAAACTGGTAAATGAGCAAGGAAAGTTACTTCCAAGGAGGTTAACCGGAACTTCTCTGAAATATCAGAGAAAGGTGGCTCAGGCAGTGAAAAGGGCAAGGCACTTAGCGCTTATGCCGTACGTTGGTGATTTATTAAAATAAAAAGGCAGAGATCATGGAACTTATTTTAAAAGAAGACGTACAGAATCTGGGATTCAAAGACGACGTTGTAAATGTCAAGAATGGTTATGGCAGAAATTACCTCATTCCAAAAGGATTGGCTGCAATGGCTACTCCTTCGGCTAAAAAGGTATTGGCAGAAAACCTAAGGCAAAAAGCTCACAAAGAGAAAAAGGCAGTCGATGCAGCTAACAAAACTGCAGAGGCTATCAAATTGCTCGAGGTGAAAATTCCGGCTAAGGTTGGTGCAGGAGACAAATTATTTGGCTCTGTGACCAATGCTGATCTGTCAGCCGAACTAGCTAAAGAAGGGCATGAGATTGACAAGAAATTTATAATGATAAAAGGTGGCGCCATAAAAAGGGCGGGGCCCTATGAGGCTCAAATTCGTCTACATCGCGAGGTGATGGTCGACTTTAACTTTGAGGTAGTTGCCGAGCAGAAGTAAGGCAAGACTTAATAAAACATTTTTAAAAAGAGCTATGGAAACATAGCTCTTTTTTTATTTATCTTGTAACCTACTTTAACTAACTCTTTATTATGAAAAAAATACTTTTAGGTAGCCTCTTTTTGATTGCCTTCACCGCCACTTCGTGGGCACAAGTCACTACATCAGCTATCAGGGGAACTGTAGTTGAAGGAGATAACCAGCCTCTTTTTGGAGCAAACGTTGTCGCTGTTCACATGCCTACCGGAACAAAGTACGGCGCAATTAGTAACGAGGATGGACGCTATAATCTTCCTAACCTCAGGATCGGCGGTCCCTATGAAATTACCGTTTCCTATGTCGGTTACAAGTCGCAAACTCAGAATGATGTTTTCCTTACCCTGGGTAAAACTACTATCCTCGAATTTAATCTCATCTCAGAAAGTCAGGCTTTGGATGAAGTAGTTGTGACCTACGACCAGACCGGGACTTTCGGTAGCGACCGTACCGGCGCAGAAACCAGTGTGGGCAGGAGAGAACTCACCAGACTTCCTACCATTTCGCGATCTGCGAGCGACTTTATAAGGCTTGATCCACAGGCTTCTTCGGGAGCTTCCGGATTATCCTTCGGAGGACGGAACGACCAATACAACAATTTTTCTCTCGATGGTGCTATCTTTAATAATCCCTTTGGGCTGGATGCTGCCACCCCGGGAGGACAGACAAATGCACAACCAATTTCACTTGATGCTATTGAGCAAATACAGGTCACCACAGCACCATACGATGTAACCCAATCTGGCTTTACAGGGGCTTCTGTTAATGCCGTAACCAAAAGTGGTACCAATGAATTCTACGGTACGGCATATGGATTTTTTAGAAACGATGACCTCACCGGAGGAAAGATCAATGGGGATGATGTTTTTAAAACCGGACTCGAACAAACGCAGTACGGATTTAGTCTGGGTGGGCCAATTGTAAAGAACAAGCTCTTTTTCTTTGTAAACTTCGAGCGTGATGAACTTACAGAACTGGGCACCGATGGTTTTGTGCCCAATACCGGAACCGGAGATATCAACGAAAGTAGGGTGAGCCTCTCCGATTTTCAACTCGTAGACAATCTGTTACGACAGGTAGTGATAGGGCAGGATGCTCAAGGGAACGACATATTTTACAATCCCGGTAGTTTCCAGGACTTCAATTTTGATCAGGAGTCGACCAAGGGGATTATAAAGCTCGACTGGAATATTAATGACAACAATCGTCTGGCCATCATCTATAATTTCCTCGATGCCTCCAAGGGCAAACCCGCCAATCGGGATGCGATCACCTTCAGGGGTCCTAATACCCAAACTCTGCAGTTTGAGAATGCCGGGTATGAGATCAATAATAAAATAAAATCTTTACAGCTGGAATTAAATTCGACCCTCTCAGACGAGGCGACGAATAAACTGCAAATAGGATATACTCATTTTGATGACTTCAGGAATCCGTTTTCCACTCCGGCACCAAGTATTGTAATTCTGGATGATACGGGAAGCTCTAACTATATCATTGCCGGTCACGAGCCTTTTTCCATCAATAACCGTTTAGATCAGAAAGTCTTTCAACTCACAAACAACCTTAATATTTTTAAAGGGGACCATACCTATACCATAGGATTCTCCTTTGAGAAATTTCAGTTTGATAATTCATTTAATCTGGGAGCATATGGAGCACAGGGAGTCTTTTTCCCCACTACAACCATAACCGATTTCCCCAATTTTGCAAGTTCAGGAGATTTGCAATCGGCGTTTAACGATGCTATTGCAGCCGATAGGGCATTTAATGCGAATGGCACGGGGAATCCCGGTGGTTGGTCACTTGCCGAAACCAATGTAGGTCAGTTATCTTTCTACGTTCAGGACGAATGGGACGCCACAGAAAATTTTAAGCTTACCTATGGAGTGCGCTTTGATAAACCGCTCTATTTTGATACGGCAGCGAAAGTCGCAGAAAATATTGAGAGAAAGGGTGGGGCCTCAGGGACTTATAT
>JABDQM010000119.1 GCA_013042315.1 Flavobacteriaceae bacterium
TGGAAAAATCAGCAAGAAAATCTGGATAAGAACAATCGATAATTGACGCAACAGAATATCATCCTCTTGATGGGAAGGCATTCCATTTAACCCTAATCTGGAAATAAGTCTAGTAACAGCAATTCTCTCCTTCTTCACAAAGGATAAGGAATTCTGAACGTCTGTTTTGCTGATGCTTAGTGGCTGAGCAGCGAACACCATCAACGCATTCGTTGACAGGTTTCGTCTCACCATACCCTACGTATTTCAGCCTGTTACTTGCTATACCTTTTGAGATAATATAATCAACAGTCGCCTTCGCTCTGCGTTCCGATAAGGGCTGATTGTAAGTATCATTATCTCCTCTGACGTCGGTATGAGAATTTATCTGAATTCTCAGGCTGGGATATAATTCCATAGCATCAACGATGATATCCAGTTCGTCCTTGTATACATCTTTTATTTCAGATTTGTCAAAATCAAAGAAGATCGTTGGATCCAGGCCTAACAATTTTGCGAGGTCTGTTCCGTAATCAACACAATTCGTTTCAATATAAAAATCGACCATTCGCAATTCGCAGGGGTTGATCTCAAGGTACTCTTCCGCTGGGGTATATCCTTCCCTGGTTGCCCTCACAAAATTGTTCTTATTTCTATCTATGGAAACACTGTAAGCCCCTTCTTCGTCAGTAAAGGTTGAGGCTATAATTTCATTATTGTCACTTATGATATTGATCGTGGTTCCTGTAAGGGGTAGAAGCGTGGTTTTGTCGTAAACTATCCCGGTTAAAGTTTTAGGATTAAGACATTCTGCGGTAAAGGCGTAGATATTGTCATCTGAAAAGTCCTTTGCGTTCTTTCTACCGGAATCGTTGGTTCTGGGCCTGTTGGAGGCAAAAAATCCGTACTCCTTATCACTGTCATAAATGAAGGTAAAGTCATCGTATTCACTATTGACAGGCTTGCCTAGATTCTCTGGAGCAGACGCCACTGTTCCATTGGCATTTAAATCAACAGAATACACATCCAGTCTTCCTTCTCCGGCCAGGCGATCTGAAGAAAAGTAGAGCTTTCCCTCTTTACTTACAAAGGGAAAACTCTCTCTGAATTCTGTATTAACTCGAGTTCCCAGATTTTTTATTTCTCCTCTTATTCCATTCTTATCAAGCCCAATCATAAAGATATCTGAGAGCCCTTCACTCCCCGGCATATCTGATGTAAAATAGAGTCGGGAATCATCTGCACTAAGCGCAGGATTGGCAAAAGAATAGCCGTCAGAATTAAAGGATTTATCGCCGTTCTGATTTTTATACCATGAATCGTCCAATATTCTCCATCCTTCGCTTTCCAAAACGGCTTTAAATATTTTTAGGCGAATAATATTGTCACGGTCCTTAACGAGCTCACCATCCTCGAAATTGGAAGCGGTAAAATACATGGTTTTTCCATCCGAAGAAAAAGTAGCTGTAGACTCATCTACTTTTATCGAAGTGGATTCGGCCTCTCTGGGATTGATACCGTTACCGAAGAAATTCAATTTGCTGATCACCTGAATTGAATCTTCATCGAATTCAAATTCATACAAGTCGAGAAAATCTTTATTAGTACCGCTATGCCTGTATCTGTGGAGGTTACCGGTATCTCTGTCTGAAGAAAATATAAGGCCTTCCTTATAAAAGGCAGGTGCAAAATCAGAAAAGTGATCTAAATTAATACTGTCTTTCAAGTTTGAGAAATATTCTCTTAAGTCCTGTAGTTCATAGACCCTTGTTGTCTGAGTTACAGCATTGGCGGCTGATTCGCTAATAAATGCTGCTAATTTTTCCTTGGCTTTGTCTTCTTCCCCAATTGCCCTGAGGCTCTGGCCGTATCTGAAATTGTATTCCACCGGGACCTCAAATTCGGGTTTTTCCTCCGCCCTTTGGTATAAGAACTCGTAGACTTTTGCTGCATTATTGTAATCTGCGATAAAGTAATAGGAATTGGCTAATTTCATCAGAGCCGTATCCTTAACCTTATCGGGTTTCTCCATCAGGCGTTTTTGATATACCTTGGTATACATGGTATAGGTGTACTTCTCCTTTTTCTTTACAGGAATGCTTTGTGCAATGAGGTTGCCGAGCACTGCAAAGAAGGCTATACCTGAGATCAATAAACGCTTTGTCATGAAATTCATTTTTTTAAAAGAATCTAGGTGATACCAGACCGCGGAACGATCTAACCAATTCAAATCTCAGAAATACTTCAAAGGAACCATCGTTAAATCGGGTTCCTCCCAGTTCTGTGATCTCTTTATCATAGGCAAGGCCTAACATAAGTTGTTCCGATAACTGGAATCCAAAAAGAGCACTTGCTGCAGCATCCCATCGATAGGCGGCACCAAATGAAAATTTATCATTTAGTAAAAATGTTCCTGAAAAATCGAGTTGTAAAGGAGCTCCACCCACAGCCTTCATCAAAAATGCCGGCTTAAATTTTAAATTGTAATTCAGGTCGAACACATAACCGGTGATCATATAGAAATTAAGTCGTTCAGTAGATTGAAACTGTACTGAATTAGCTGTGCGTTGCGAATTGTCAAAATAATCCGTTTCGAGCATGTTTGGCGCTGAAAGTCCCAGGTAGAAACGGTTGGTATGGTAATACACTCCAAAACCAACATTGGGAGAGAAATTATTTGTTATGTCTGCTCCGTCGTTAATCGGTTCCTGGTCAAAGTTTCTCAATTGCTGGAA
>JABDQM010000179.1 GCA_013042315.1 Flavobacteriaceae bacterium
ATGTGATATCAGTTTTCGGACCTGCAGAAGTGAAGGAAAAATTTGCCAAAGAATTGTCTGAAAAGCATCCTGAAATAGCAGCTAAAGTAAAGGCGGTTGATACAGCAGATAGCATGACGGATAATCAAGTGAAGGCCATGGTAAAAGAGCATTTTGGATGGGAAAGACCCTGAGAACAGACTAGATTGAAGGCTGAGCTATAGATAAGGAAATGAAGAAAGTCCACCGTTGTGGACTTTCCTCATATAAGTATTGGTTTGCTGATTAAATCCTGAATAACAGTTCTTTAGATCGCTATAGCCCCCTGATCTTAAAGTTCATTCCTCCGTTTTGTTTAAAGAGGCTCGTGACTTTCAATTTTTTCTCGGTGGTGGGATCCACACAATCCCAGGTCAGCAGGTCGATATCCAGGTTACGCACTGCATCATCCACCCATGTTGTGATCTGCATATTATTAGCAGAAGATGGCTCAACAAAAGTGTAGTAATCAAAATCCACAAATGGATCGTCGGTGATGAGTTCGTATGTGCCTTTTAGGTTGATGTGAAGGTTACCTCTGAATTCATCCATACAGAGGTTGGAATAAATCAGTTCCCATTCAGGCAGGGCGTACACCTCTACTGCAAAATCTTTGGAGTGCCCAATAAACTGGGCTTCTCCATTTGGCAATAAATGCACGTCTATAGGCGAGCGGTAAAAACCATTCTCATCGATCTCATAGATACAGACCGCGTTCTTATCGTCCCAGCCACAGGCTGCATAGTCTGCCCCATTTTTGATAAAGACCACCCCATTACCGTTGCCTTTGGCCGTGTTTCGGGCATTGACAAAGGCCGCCAGGGACTGCCTGCCACTTTCAGTAGCCAGCATGCCTGCCAGGGGGTGTTGGGTTTGCAGAGTTTGCATGTCATTTAATTGGAGTTCGGATTCTTCCTCTGTTGAACAGGAAAAAAAGAAGAAAATTGTAAACAGTGAAATCAGTGCTTTAGTTTTCATAATGCGAGTGTTTTTAAGGTTGTGAATTAAAGTTCCCTAAAAACAGAAAAAGAGCATTTCAACCATGTGGCGGATGCTTTAAAATTTTTTTTAAGGTGTTAGATTATGTTGTCAGGGTGGTGTTATTGGGTTTCTAAGAAACACATCCGACTGTCAATTAGCCATTACATAGAGATCAAAATGATTTATTCCAACCCCAATTCCTTATCCCAGGCAGGGTCCCAGTCCCCTACTTCTTTCTGTTATTCAAAACCCGCCTTTTCAACATGAGGACCTTGGAGTTTTTTCCAGTAGTGTTGGAATTTACCCATGATTATTCTGGTCTATGCGGGAAATCGTAATTAAACTCTTCGCTTAAGCGATCGATATAGGCGTCCCAGCGGGGGTCGCCATACAGGTTTTTAAAATCTTTTTGAAAGAAGAGCCATTCAGGATAAAGACAGTTTATTCCAAACGATTTATTCAAATAATCAAAGGCCTTGTCATTATCGCCCCGATGTGCGTATATCACAGCAAGCTCAAACTCAGGCACTGTATCATCTGGAACTGAATCGATGGGAATTTCCCGAATCTCATTAATTAGTTTATTTGCATCTTCTATTTTTCCCATGTCATAGAGTATCGGTGATTTTGCGTTAAGGTGCCAATACCGATTCTCTTCTTTTTCAACAATCTCCAAAGCCTTGTCTAGTTTTCCGTTATAACGATAAATCATCGCCTCCATGTCATGATGGCTCTCTGTTGCTTTATCCAATTCAACAAATTTGTTTAATGTTCTCAAGGCTTCTTCATAATTGCTATAATAAATATCGAGCCAGTACTTAAACATGTACATGTCCCTGTTTAAGGGATCAAGTTCAAGCGCCTTCTTAATCAATTGATAAGCCTTTTTGAGGTTATTCATTCTCATAGCCTGAAATGCGGTATATTCGGTAGTATTTGCATTGTTGGAACCACCTAATTCATAAGCCTTATCCAAATACCTCATCGATGCTTCCACATCCCGATCATGCCATTTCCAATTGGACATCCAGTTATGCCCTTCAATAGATGTGGAATCGAGACGAATGGCTTCCCGGGCTGCGTTCATACCGATCTTAATACTCTCTTCATAGGAATAATACTCAAGATACAATCCTTTATGCAATGTCATCTTACTCAATGATACCTGTGATTCTGAATAATTTGGGTCGATAGATATGGACCTACGAATAAGTGAATCAGCAGCTAATGTTGACACCCTATCAAAATATAACAATGTATCCTCAGCCTTCAAATAAAGCAGGTAAGCCTCAGGATCTACCTTACGTTTCCGGACATCCTCACTGGACAGCGTAATATTGAGATAACTCCCAACATTTGCCGAAACCTCATCATAGGTGCCTAGTACATTTTCCAGGTTGTCTTGAAAGGTTTTGGACCAGATCGTGGAGCCATCTCGGGTATCTACCAGATTAATGCTTGCCCGATACTGATCGCCAAAAAGTAGTACACTCCCCTCCAGCACGTACCTCACACCCAGTTCGTCGGCAATGACTTCAATACTTACATCCTTATCACGGTACTGTAAAGAAGAAGTGGGGCTGATGAGTTTTAAATCTTTAGATCGCGCTAACCGGTCGTAAATACTTCGGGCCAGGCCGTCTGTAAAATAACGCTGATCTTGTTTTGGGCTCAGGTCGTCAAAAGGAAGTATAGCGAGGGAATTTGCGAATTCCATGGGAAGCAACTGCTCTTCCATCACATCCACCTTGCTACTTAAGCGTAAGGTGTTAACTAATAACAAGATCACAGCGATCGCCAGTCCGCCAATAATAAATCTATTCAATCCTATATTTTTCTTTCGGGAAACCTCGGGATCAAAAGGAACGTCTTCTGTCTTCTCAATACTCCCCCAGGAGAAATCATAGACCCAGGCCAGGATGAGCCAAATGGGAAAGCCAATAGATAAAATAACGAGGGTGGTTTTCATCCAGCCCTGTCCCAGGCCAAAGGCCGGCAAGACAATAGAGAGTACTTGCACCAGTAACCATGCGCCCACCAGGTAGGCCAGGCCTGCCTTTACCACGTGGCGGCGTTTAAGTTCTTGGAAGAAATTGCTCATAAGAACAATGTAATAAATTTATTCCAACCCCAGTTCTTTATCCCAGGCGGGGTTCCAGTCGCCCTGTTCTTTAAGAAATGCGATCACCTCTGCGCGCATGCGGTGGGTTTCAGCTTCAATTCTCTTGAATAGTTTTTGATATTCAGGGTCTTTTTCAAATCGCCGGTAGTATTCTGATTTTAGATTCACAAAGAGATACATGCGATTCTTCTTTTCAAAAAAAATATTCTCTAGAAATTGTAGGAATCCCGATATATCATTGGTGGCGTAGTAACATTCCAATATGAGCCAATTCGTCGGGTTTTCCCCTAATAAGGATTGTTTTACTGCCTCATCTTTGAATGTACAGAGCCTTTTAGCGAACCCATTTGCTTTCTCTTCCTGCCCATTTGCACGTAGCAATTCTATATAAGTAGCTATTCTTTCAGCAAGCGATAAATTCCATTTATCATTTAGAATCTTAGGAGTTGTAATATCCGGAAATCCATTTTCATAAATCTCAATTGCTTTGGACGGATTACCATGCAATAAATTTAACCATGAACTTTCTTCGATAAAGGTCTCTTTATCCAGAACACCTATTTCTTCTGAATAATCAATTATTTCCTTAACATCTGAATACTCTTTTTTAAAATAATGTAATGTGCTTAAGTTATTATAAACAGCACGGGTATCCGAGTATCTCAACTGGATAATTCTTGCTAGCTTTTCAGCTAACGGCCATATATCCAAATTAAGAGCTACGTTCAGGGTATAGTTCAAATTCCATCTTTCAGTGGGGTCATTTTTGTATCTTCTGTATATCAATTTGAACCCTTCAGATAAATCACCATAGGGCCCATCAATTAGCATGATTCCTTTAATTAAACCCATCCGATGGTCTTCCGGAAAAACATCTAGATGACGATTGGCGATCGCCATCGCTCTTTCATATTCCCCCCTAGAACGAAGACGATTCACAAGCATCGAGGTATGAAAACTGTTATAGGGGTCTAATTCAACTGCCTTTTGAAGAGATTTAATTGAAAGTTCAGATTGTTTAGCCCAGTTCAATGCTCTAAATAATAAATAATGGGCATCCGAATAGTTAGGTTTTAATTCTATAGCTTTTCTAATATCAGAAATTACCTGACTGGAATCCTTATTAAGGATATCCATTTTGTATTGGGCATTAGCAAATAAAACCTCTGGTTTGTTAGGATTAATTTCTAATGCCTTATTTAAATGAAATTTTTTGCGCTCATCTCTTTCTTCTTTACCCAAACTCCCATAACCATAGAGTAAACCATATAGGAAACTGAGTTCTGCATGTGCTTCAGCAAAATTGGGTTCTAATTCCACAGACTGGTTCAAAAATGCAATTGCTTTTCTAAGGTCCCGATCTGTTCGTTTTGTTGAATATTCACGGGACTTTAGGTAAAGTTCGTAAGCATCAGAATTATCAGTCAATTTTTTGGCGAGGGCCTCATCTTCATTGGGAAGTAACTGAACTCTTAAATTAGATGCGATTTTCCTACTAATACTTTCCTCAACATTTTGAATTCTATCTAAATCCTCCTCAAAGGTCTCAGACCACATTATAAACCCATTATTAGCATTTATTAATTGGGTAGAAATTTTAATCTTTTCTCCTAGGCCATTGTAATACACTTTTCCGTCCAGGATATAATTAACATCCAAAAGTTCTGCCATGCTTTTGAGGCCCTGCTCGCTTCCTTTCATGGAAAATGAGGATATTTCAGCAATTACCTTTAATCCACTAATTATTGCCAACTCGTCAATTATTCTAGAGGGAATTGCACTTGCATAAAATGCAAAGCTGTCATCCGTACTTGTGTTGGAAAAAGGTAGTACCGCAATACTTGCTTTTTGTTGAGTATTGATCGTTGTACGGTCGGCAAAGAACACCCTCTCGACTAGCATAAAGCAGATCGTAAAGGCCAGGACCCCTATAATAAGATGGTTGAGCCTGCGCCCTGCTCTCTTATTATCTATGGTCTCCTCCTGTACCTTCCCGGTACGCTTCAGTCCCTTTGGCGTAAACTCGTATAACCAGGTGAGCACCAGGGCGATGGGGAAACCCACCAACAGTACCTTGATCAAATTGCTCGCCACGGCATCCGGCCAGCCCAGATTAGGGCCCACAGTATCGACCACCTGGATGAGTAGCCAGGCCGTGATAGCATAAGCAGTTGCTACCTTATAAACATTTCTGTTTTTAAGTTCTTCGAAGAAATTACCCATGAGTTTGCTTAAATTATTTATCCACTAATTGTTATATCCCGGATTTTGTTCCAAATTCGGGTTGGTATCTATGTCATCCTGCGGGATAGGCATCACCAGGTTGGGGGCATTGTAAGGCTGTCCGCCAATGTCTTCCTGAAGCCGTTTGGCGTCGTGGAAGCGATGGCCTTCAAAGGCCAGTTCACGCTGTCTTTCCTCAAGTATGTCCTGGAGTGAAAGGCCAATAATGGGTGTAGCATTAGAGCGTGCCCTCAGGGCGTTGATCTCGGTTTCCGGCGCCAACCCTAGGCTGGTGCCTTCCCTGAAGTTGCCCTCCGCCCTGATCAGATGCATTTCGGCTACCCGTATAAAAGGTACATTGGCAAACTGCCCCTGCCATTTGGAGCTTACGGTGGTCCCATTCCCGGAATAGAAAAAACTGGCCCGGTCATCCAGCCCCGAAAAAATATCAAAGAAAGGTGGCTCAACCGTTACATCGGCAGTCTGGGAACGGCCCCCAAATTGAATCGTAGCCCAATACGTATTGAAAGAATTGCTTCCATCCTGGGTCGTGATCTGCCAGGCAAAAATGTCTTCAATCCCATCTGCTTCGTTGTTGAATGCGGAAGGTAGGTCGGGTGCAAGGGCATGGCCGCTGTTTTGCAACACGTCATCCGAGGCGTCCCTGGCAGCAGCAAAATTTCCCTGTTGCAGGTAAACCCTGGCAAGTACAGCCTGTGCCGCATAGGCATCGGCCCGGAATCCATTATCGGGCGGGAGCAAGGTATATGCATCCTGCAGGTCTGACAATACCTGGGAATACACCTCCTCCACTGTATTTCTGGAAGGATAGGTAAGCTGACTAACATCAGTGACGGCATCAAATACCACCGGTAATCCTAATTGAGAGTTATTGCCTCCAGTTTCATAGGGCAGAGCGAAGTAGCGTACCATTTCAAAATACAGCAAGCCCCTTAAAAACTTGGCTTCACCTTCTAATTGTGCTCTATTTTGAGGATCTTCTACGAGATCCAGATTATCAAGAACAATATTACAGAGGTTGATAGATCGGTATGAATTAGCCCAAAGGAATCTTACAAATCCGTTGGTTGCAATGACCTCTTTGCGCTCAAATTGAAAGAATTCCGCGAATGTACCCCGAAAGGCCAGATCGCCTTCATTGGCCAACAATTCGGAAACCGTTTGGAATTCCCCGGCATGGTGGTTGTCTCCAAAGGCATAGGCTGCTAATAGCAATCGGTCCAGATTATCCGGATCTTCCAGCAGGGTTTCCGGAGTAAGGGTATTGGTGGGATCAATGTCCAGGTTGTTGTCACAACCCGTTATGAACACAGAAATAATAAAAATGATATATAGCTTTTTCATGGTCTTTTTTTTTAAAAGTCAACATTAAATCCTAAGGTCAGTGTACGCGGTTGTGGCGGGGAATAAAATCCCAGTCCTGCAAAAAGTGAATTACTTTGAAGGGCATCAAAGGAGGATTCGGGATCCCAACCTTTAAAATCCGTGATGGTTAGGAGGTTTACTCCTGTGAAATATACCCGTATGCGATCAAGGCCTAAATTTTCCGTTAGGTCCTGTGACAGGGTATACCCCAGGGTAAGGTTTCGCAAACGGATAAAATCTGAATCTTCCAGATATCGCGATGACAACTGGGTGCCATTACCCCCAAATAACCTTGCCTGAGGTACATTGGTGTCGTCTCCAGGCTGCTGCCAGCGCTGAAGCTGGTCGCGGGTTTGGTTGTCAAAGAAGTCGCCATTGGCAGATTGATAAATTCCCCCAGCGTTGTAGAGTTGTGCACCCCATTGCCCCTGAAAGGTAAAGGAGAAATCGAAGTTCTTGTAACGAATATTGTTGGTCATCCCGGCGATGACATCCGGGAAGGGATTGCCCAGGATCCGCCTGCTGGCTTCACCGTAATCACTAGTTGTGGTCCGGTCCAGGCTTCCATCGGGTAGTTCCGTATTTAGATAAAATAGGGCATCTCCGTTATCTGGATCTACGCCAGCGTATTCCGGCATATAGAAGGAGGCAACAGCTTCTCCAACTCTCACGATCTTTTCGTCTCGTATTATATCTGCATCATCCGGCAAAGCCTTGACCTCATTTTTGTTTATGGCCAGGTTGAGGGAGGTAGACCAGCCAAAATCCTTCAGAATAATATTCTTGGTGTCGAGGGTAAATTCAAAACCGGTATTCTGTATATCTCCGGCATTCTGATCGATAAACCGGATTCCATTGTTATACGGAATAGGTAATCTGAATAGTATCCCTTCCGTGTCCTTGATGTAATAATCGAAGCTGGAATTGATTCTATTGTCAATTAAGCCCAGGTCCAGTCCAAAATTATATTGGGTTGTATCTTCCCAGCTTAAGTCAGGATCTCCCAGTGTACCTAACCAAAACCCGGGATTCTGGTTATAGGTGATGGTATTGAACTGGGTTCTGCTGGCAAAGTTTCCAATGTTAGCATTCCCTGTTAGTCCATAGCTAATCCTGGCTTTAAGGTTGGATATTGTTTTGTTTTCTGAGAGAAAGTCCTCTTCCGAAAGAATCCAGCCTAAAGAAGCAGCGG
>JABDQM010000183.1 GCA_013042315.1 Flavobacteriaceae bacterium
AATTAAGGATGAAAAATTGGGAAATAGACATCAATTGTGATGTGGGAGAAGGGCTTGGAAATGAAGCTCAACTCTTTCCTTTTATTTCTTCATGTAACCTCGCCTGCGGAGGTCATGCCGGAGATGCAAAGACCATTCGTGAAGTGATCGCTCTCGCTCATATGCACCAGGTAAGGGTAGGGGCACACCCCTCGTATCCAGACAAGGAGAATTTTGGGCGTAAAAGCATGGAGATGAATTCTGATGATTTTAGGAACAGTATTATTTCCCAGATCGAATTAGTTGAAGACATTCTCTCAGATAAAAAAGGAACTCTCACGCACATTAAGGCACATGGGGCATTGTATAATGACCTTGCAAAAGATCGTGAGCTTGCGCTGAAATACCTGAATATCCTCAAACCTTATAAATCGAGTACAGCCCTATTTCTTCCTTTTGGCTCTGTGCTGGCTAAAGAAGCTTTGAAATCAGGATGGCGTTGCAAATACGAAGCTTTTGGAGACCGCAACTACAATGACGACCTATCGTTGGTTTCGCGTACTTCAGATAGTGCCTTGATTACTGCTCCTGAAAATGCCCTGGAACACCTTCTTTTAATGATTAAAAAATCCAGAGTTAAAACTGTTTCAGGGAATCTTATACCCATCAAAGCAGATACCTATTGTATTCATGGGGATACTAGTAGTGCATATGAAATATTAACGTATCTTTCCGTAGAATTCCCTAAGCATAATATTCATTTAAAGAAATGAATTCTTACCCCATAAATATTAAACCATTTGGTGATTGTGCCGTTTTAGTAGAATGGCCAAAAGAGATTGAAAGAAATATCCTTGATGACATCCTTTCTTTTAAAGATTTTATCAGAAATAATGGATATGACGAGGCTCATTGGGAATTAGTTGCAGCTTACAATTCTCTTGCGCTGATCAACAATAAAAGTAAGATCGATTTTAATAAAATATCGGCCGACCTTCATAAGTTGTATCCCTCGAGAAAGGAAAGTGTACAGCAAAAATCTAGACAATGGAAATTACCGGTATGTTATGATGCCGAGTTTGGGATTGATCTCGAGGAAGTGTGTCAGCAAACAGGGAAGAACATAGAACAAATCATCAGCTTACATACCTCTGCAACTTACACGGTTTACGGAATTGGCTTCTTACCCGGCTTTCTGTATTTAGGCGGTGTCCCTAAAGAGCTGGAAACACCCAGAAGGGCTACACCACGACTACACGTAAAAAAGGGATCAGTAGGTCTGGCCAGGAAACAAACCGGGATTTATCCGCAGGATTGTCCGGGAGGTTGGAATATCATAGGCAATTGTCCTATCCCAATTTTTGATGCCGAAAAAGAAAATCCCTGTTTCATAAGGGTAGGGGATACCGTAAGTTTTTATGCCATTACCCGCGCGCAGTTCGATTTACATACCATTCAAGCTGAGGTTGGGCTCGATTTATTAATTAAAGATTCAAATAGTGCTTAAAGTAAAAAAGAGCGGATTTTTCACCACCATTCAAGATAATGGCAGATATGGTTTCAGACATCTCGGTGTTCCTGTATCGGGAGCTATGGACAGGGCAGCTGCTCGTCTGGCCAATGCTTTACTCGAGAACGAAGAAGACACGGCTGTACTTGAAATTACGATGTCCGGGCCCATTTTAGAATTTACAAAAGATACCTGGGTCGCCATTACAGGCGCTCATTTCTCTCCTCAATTGAATGAAATAGATATAGATAACCACAGCACCTTCAAAGTTGTGGCCGGGGATCAATTGGCTTTTGGGAGACATATTAACGGTCTGCGAGCCTATATCGCGGTTAAAGGAGGCTTTGATACTTCAGAAGTGCTGAACAGCAGATCTTTTTATTTGCCGCTTACCGAAAAGGATCATCTTGTTGCGGGGATGGAAGTTCCTTACGATGAAACTTCAAGTTTCGAACCCAAGATTACCAATGTGATTCCGGAGGAAATAGATAAGGTCCTTACACTAAAGTCGAGTCCGGCACCTGAATTTGATCTGTTAAATGATGAACAAAAAGAAGTCTTGTTCAATCAGCCTTTCACCATTGCCAAAGAGAATAACAGAATGGCGTATCAATTGCAGGAATTAGTTGGAGAACATCAGCACGCCATGCTCACTTCAGCCACTTTGCCCGGCACGGTGCAATTAACCCCGGGAGGCAAATTGATAATTTTAATGCGGGACGGACAAACTACAGGGGGTTACCCCCGAGTTTTACAACTTTCTGAAGAGTCGATTAACCATCTTGCACAAAGAACGTACGGAGATACGGTTCACTTTAAATTAGAGACCTAAACGACCTTGTAAACCTCCTCAAACGGCACTCGAAACCTGGGGCCGTATATTCCTTTTTCATCCCTGATGCCACAACCTATCGTCATGGTAATTTCAGCTCCCATGGGTAATTTTAGTATTTTTTTTATCCTCAACGTATCCGACCCTTCCATAGGACAGGTATCATATCCGATGGCCGCCATGGAGATCATAAAATTCTGGGCAGCCAGGCCAGCACTTTTGTGGGCGACAATTCGTAGGTCGGATCTTCTGACTTGGCGGTAAACCGGCCTGAAAAGGCCTATCAAAGAGAAAAAGAGATATCTCATCCATCCCACTATTCCTAAGAATTCAACATAGATAGATGGGATAAGTTTGGTGTAATATCCAAGGGCAAATTTTTCTCTCTTGCTGTATTCTTCCTTGGGCTTATCGCCCATAGTTTTCAAAAGAAATTGCTTATTCGACTTAACTCGTCTTCTCCACAAATCCCTTCTCGCAACAACGACAACCATTTGTTTGGAAGTTTTAGCTGCATTCTGACCCAAGCAGGCTTTGGTGAGATTTTTCAGAGTCTCAGTGTCCGTGATGTGATAAAATTCCCAAAGCTGCAGGTTACTGCTGGTTGGGGCGAGGACTGCATTCTTTATACACTGCTTAACTTTTTCTGGATCAATTTCCTTCTCCGGATCATAAACTCTTACAGACCTTCTATATTGAATGGCTTCAGAAACTGTTTTTTCCATATTCCCTAAAATATATGCTTCATTTTTTTAATCAGATTCAATGGCACGTTGTACGGGGGATACTTAAAACGTAAATCGAGCCAGGTAGCCCTTTTTACTATTGCCTTTTGGTGCGAAAAGGTGTCGAAAGAACGTTTTCCGTGATAGGATCCCAAACCGCTTTGGCCCACCCCGCCAAAAGGAAGTTTTTTATTTGAGATTTGCAACAAAGTGTCGTTGATCGTACCCCCTCCGAAACTGAATTCCCTGATAAACTTCTTTTGAAACGACTTTCGCCTTGTAAAAATATAAGCTGCCAGTGGTTTTCCTTTGGCATTGATCCACGCTTCCAATTCACTTTCATCCCGATAGGAAATGATCGGGAGTAGAGGACCAAAGATCTCCTGCTGCATGATCTCGCTGTCCTTTGAGGGTTCATCAACAAGAGTTGGAGAAATAAATCGGTCTGTATTATTGTGTTCCCCCCCATGAAGGAATTTTTGGTTTTCCAGTAAGCCTAACAGTCGCTTATAATGATCAGTAGAAATAACTCTGGCCAAATCCTTTGATTCTTCCGGTTGTTCTCCAAAAAAGGCCTTGATGCTTTTAATCAGCTCCTCTACCAACCGATCTTTTATTTTATCATGCACAAGAATATAGTCGGGGGCAATACAGGTCTGACCTGCATTGAGGAACTTCCCCCATACAATTCGCCTCGCTGCCTGCGCTGGTAAAGCCGTTTCGTCAACCACACAAGGGCTCTTTCCCCCAAGTTCAAGAGTGACAGGAGTAAGTTGCTTTGCTGCACTCTCATAGACGATCTTGCCTACCCTCGTACTCCCGGTAAAGAAGATATAATCCCACTTTTGCTGCAAGAGTGTTTTCGCGACTTCAGCATCGCCCTCGCAGACGGTCACATGCTCAGGGCTGCATACAGAGGTAACCAGCCTGGAGATGATTGCACTTGTGTGCGGAGTAAGCTCAGAAGGCTTTAGAATTGCGGTATTCCCGGCGGCAATTGCCGAAATCAAGGGTAGCAAGGTCAATTGAAAAGGATAATTCCACGGGGAGATAATGAGTATGTTGCCGTAGGGCTCCTTGTAAATCCAATCAGAAGAAGGAAAGTTGAGTATAGCGGAAGGGACTCTTTCCGGTTTGGCCCACAAATCGAGATGTTTTATCATCATCTTAAGTTCGGCCAGGACAAATTGGGTCTCTGCCACCAATGTTTCGAAGCAAGGTTTTTTAAAATCGGAGTACAAGGCATCACAAATAGCATCTTCCTGCTTAACGATCTCGTTTTGCAACTTTTTCAGGATATCTTTTCGGAATCGAAGATCCTTCGTTTGTCCCGTGTTGAAAAACCTTTGCTGAGCTTCAACCTGATGTGGAATTGAATTTTTCATGCTCAAAAATAGGTATTTTTTTAGCGGATATAGTATTTAAGAAAGCTCTTTTCACCCAGCTTAACGCACAGTGAATATGATAATTGAAACAGTATTAAAAGTCTGATAAACAGTATTTTAACTCTTTTCTTCTGACATTGAATTTATCGTACTATTCACTGAAAATTCGAAGGAGGTTTATAAACAAGTATCTTTGGAATCTATTGGATTTACTAAGAAAACCAGCACATTGGGAAAGACTACCACAGAATTAAACAAATACAGTAAAAATGTAACTCAGGACCCTACGCAGCCCGGAGCTCAGGCGATGCTTTATGCTATCGGACTGTCGGAAGAGGATTTAAAGAAACCCCTGATTGGAATTGGCAGTACAGGATACGAAGGAAACCCCTGTAATATGCATCTCAATGACCTTGCCCAACAGGTGAAAAGGGGATTAGATGAAAAAGGGCTTGTTGGACTGGTTTTTAATTCGATAGGGGTGAGTGATGGAATATCCATGGGTACTTACGGAATGCGGTATTCGCTCCCGTCCAGAGATATCATTGCCGATTCTATGGAAACCGTTGTTCAGGCCATGAATTACGACGGGCTCGTAACCGTAGTGGGTTGTGACAAAAATATGCCAGGGGCACTGATGGCGATGATCAGACTTAACAGGCCTTCTATCCTGGTCTATGGGGGAACTATTGCATCAGGCTGCCTTAACAACAGGAAACTGGATATCGTTAGTGCTTTTGAAGCCTGGGGAGAGAAAGTGGCCGGAACGATGAAGGAAGATGAATTTAAGCAGGTAATACAAAATGCCTGTCCCGGTGCCGGGGCTTGTGGTGGGATGTATACAGCAAATACCATGGCTTCAGCCATTGAAGCTTTGGGGATGGCCATGCCTTATAATTCTTCTAACCCCGCAATTGGCTCTGAAAAAGAAGAGGACTGCCTGAACTCAGGTAGGGCTTTGAGAAATCTTATTGAAAAGGATATAAAACCAAGTGATATCATCAGTAAAAAATCACTTGAAAATGCAGTTAAGCTCATTACGGTACTCGGTGGATCTACTAACGCGGTTTTGCATTTCCTTGCGATAGCAAGGGCGGCGGAAATCGACTTTACCTTAGATGATTTTCAAAGGATCAGTGATTCAACACCCTTTCTCGCCGATCTCAAGCCCAGTGGGAAATACTTGATGGAGGACGTGCACAGGGTAGGAGGAATACCGGCAGTTATGAAATTCATGCTAGAGCAAGGGATGTTACATGGGGATTGCCTCACGGTAACAGGTAAAACCATTGCTGAAAATTTAAGTGAAGTTCCCTCGCTACAAAATGGACAACAGGTGGTTCATGGTATGGAGAACCCTATCAAGGAAACGGGCCATTTGCGGATCCTCTACGGCAATTTAGCCTCAGAAGGGGCTGTGGCCAAAATTACCGGGAAAGAAGGGTATCATTTTACCGGACCGGCTAAAGTTTTCGAGGATGAATTTAAAGCGAATGAAGGGATCGGAAAAGGATTAGTGAAAAAGGGAGATGTCGTAGTGATCAGGTATGAAGGTCCCAAAGGCGGACCCGGAATGCCGGAAATGCTCAAACCTACTGCAGCAATTATGGGTGCAGGACTGGGGAAGGATGTGGCCTTGATAACCGATGGGAGATTCTCAGGCGGGACCCACGGTTTTGTTGTAGGACACGTTTCTCCCGAAGCTCAGGAAGGTGGAGTAATCGGATTGTTAGAAGATGGGGATATGATTACAATTGATGCCGTGAAGAACAGTATTAGCGTGGCCCTGTCGGATGAAGAATTGGAAATCAGGAAGAAAAACTGGAAACAGCCTCCTTTAAAAGTAAGGAAGGGTAGCTTGTATAAATATGCCAAAATTGTTTCTTCTGCTTCTACCGGTTGTGTAACCGACCAGTTTGAATAGATAAAATTGAAAAGATTGCATTGAAAGACTGTATTTATGGATACGATAACAAAAAAGAAAACTACTCAAAATACCCCTAAAAAATTAAGGGTAAGTGGGGCTGAAGCTATTATACACTGTCTGCTTGCAGAAGGTGTAGATCTTATTTACGGCTATCCCGGCGGCGCTATTATGCCTGTTTACGATGAACTATATAAGTTCCAGGATAAGCTAACGCATATTCTTACCCGACACGAACAGGGAGCTACTCACGCGGCCCAGGGCTATGCAAGGGTAAGTGGAAAAGTGGGTGTAGCGATGGCCACATCAGGACCTGGAGCGACAAATTTAGTGACAGGACTTGCCGATGCCCAGATCGATTCAACTCCCATGGTCTGTATAACCGGGCAGGTGCCCAGACACCTATTGGGATCAGACGCATTTCAGGAAACGGATATTATCGGAATTTCCACCCCGGTAACCAAATGGAACTACCAGATCACAAAGGCTGAAGAGATCCCGGGGATTATAGCAAAAGCCTTTTTCATTGCAAAGTCGGGCCGACCAGGCCCCGTACTGATTGATATCACAAAGAATGCCCAATTTGATGAGCTCGATTTTCATTATGAAGCTTGCACAGGGGTACGAAGTTACCAGCCAACACCTGTAGTGAAAGAGGAAGATCTTGAGATCGCCGCAGACCTGATCAACAAGGCAAAAAAGCCTTACATTGTTTTTGGACAAGGGGTCATCCTGGGTGAGGCTGAAAAGGAATTAAAGGCATTCGTGGAAAAGTCGGGTATCCCTGCCGCATGGACCATCCTTGGGCTTTCTGCAATGAACACGGACCATCCTCTCAATGTGGGAATGGTGGGTATGCACGGGAACTACGGGCCCAATGTGTTGACTAATGAATGTGATGTACTTATCGCTATCGGAATGCGTTTTGACGATCGTGTAACTGGCAATCTTGAGAGTTATGCCAAGCAGGCTAAAATCATCCATATGGAGATAGATCCTGCCGAGATCAATAAGAATGTTCAGGTAGACGTCGCTCTTCTAGGCAACGCCAGAGATACACTAAAAAAGTTACTGCCAAAGATCAAGAAGAACAGTCACGA
>JABDQM010000184.1 GCA_013042315.1 Flavobacteriaceae bacterium
TTATAACATTAATTACTATCAATGCTACTACAAATCCACAAAGTTCGCCCGCCTCAAAACGGTTCTCATGTTTCCTTAAATTTAATGATCTATTAATTCAATATTAAAAACCAAACAAATCCGAAGATCTATCCAGTATCTAATACCAAATTCGCTGTCTACCAATATATCAATGAACTTATCTATTCCTTCAATCTCCACCCAGCAATCTCTCGCTAAGCGGGTGCAAATATAGAGCCATTTTCTTAATTAAAAATTATTTTACAAAAATTTTTAAAAAAATAATTCTGCTCTGGAAATAAGGCCCTCAATACTAGGTTTTTGCAGTCTTACCTAATAAAAAAGGCTTATAAATATACTAGAAGTAGATGTATTCCGCAACTATTTTTCTTGTTTTTGTTGCTGACTCCATTTGTTAGTCAGAGAAGCGTAGTCATAGTCTAAAACCGACTCTTGTCTTTCTAGGGTTTTTGAAGCAAAGGCCCTTTGCAAAATATCCTCAATAAGATAGTCCTCATGAACCGACTCAGGACTGAACTCCTCCTTTATACTTATCTTAAATATTTTTGCAGTAGTGTTGTACCAAAAAGCCCTCCATCCATTACGAAGTTCTTTAACCAGGTCAAAAGCCGTCTTCCCCGTTTGCCTGTAAATCAATTTCACGAGGATCTGACCCTCAGTTCGAGTCAACTTCTTTAACTCTTCAGAAAATTCCTCTTCAATATACTTCTGTACTTTCCTGGTGTACTTCTTCCTTTTTCGGTTTTTTGTTATGCGCTCCAAACTGTCATTTAAACTCACTAAACGTTCCGATGCCATCTTAGCATATGGGTATACCTTTAACGTCTTTCTTTTCAGAATGTAATACCGAAGTTTGTCTTCGTAAGACTCAAAGTCCAGCTTTCCAAAAATAAACACTTCATCTAAGGCAATGGATGCCTGAAAAAGTGAGTCACCTTCTATAATAATTAGTTTCTCCTGCAAGGAATCCAATGGCATTTCTTCCACCTGCGCTTGCAGGGAAGTCAGGCTGACCAAAAACAAACCGATAAATAAGCGATTCCACATAAATTACACCCCTCAATTATTACACATCAAAATTAATCATAAACAACATTCCAGGTTATTAATTAAACGTGAATATTGCTAAGTTTGTATCCAAATCAAAAACTTAGATGAGCGACTCAAAAATACTTACCAAAAAATCCCTTGACTTCTTCGAAAAATACCTGAATAACGCTTCTCCCACTGGTTATGAATGGGAAGGGCAAAAACTCTGGATGAACTACATAAAGCCTTATGTAGATACTTTTATTACAGACACCTACGGAACGGCAGTTGGAGTCATCAATCCCGAGGCCCCTTTTAAAGTAGTCATCGAAGGTCATTCTGATGAAATATCATGGTATGTTAATTACATCACTGACGAGGGACTGATCTACGTGATCAGAAACGGCGGTAGTGACCATCAGATCGCTCCCTCCAAATGGGTCAATATTCATACCAAGAATGGTATCGTCAAAGGAATCTTTGGTTGGCCAGCCATTCATACTCGCGATAAAAGCAACGAGAAACCTCCGAAATTAGATAATATCTTTATAGACGTAGGAGCTAAAGACAAAGAAGAAGTGCTGAAACTTGGAGTTCACGTGGGCTGCGTAATCACCTATCCTGATCAGTTTCACATCTTAAATAAAGACCGTTTTGTCTGTAGAGCCATTGACAACAGGGCAGGCGGATTTATGATTGCTGAAGTAGCCCGACTATTACACGAGAATAAAGTAAAACTACCTTTTGGTCTTTACGTCACCAATTCAGTACAGGAAGAGATCGGCCTGAGGGGCGCCGAAATGATCACCCAGACCATCAGGCCGAATGCAGCCATCGTTACAGACGTCTGCCATGACACAACCACCCCTATGATCGACAAAAAAACTCAGGGGCATACAGAATTAGGTGCAGGACCGGTAATCTCCTACGCCCCCGCAGTTCAGAACAAACTCAGGGAGCGCATTATTGAGACAGCAGAAACCCATAAAATACCATTCCAGAGAATGGCTGCTTCAAGGTCTACGGGCACCGATACAGATGCCTTCGCCTATAGTAACGGTGGAGTAGCCTCTGCCTTGATCTCCCTACCCTTAAGATATATGCACACCACAGTGGAAACTGTTCACAAGGATGACGTTGAAAATGTGATCCGACTTATTTATGAAACCCTATTAACCATAAAGCCCGGGGAGACTTTCAGTTATTTCGATTAAAAATCGATTTGTAAACAAGCTTTTTCCAGGCCTTTTCTCAATAATCTAAAACCAATGGATGAGTGGGTAGACATACTGGATGCAGATGGCCGATATACCGGTGAGAGGATTCTAAAATCTGAAGCTCATAAAAACGGAATTTTCCATCCCACGGTGCATATTTGGTTCTACACCCCAGACGGCGAGATTTTATTACAGCAACGGGCTGGAATCAAAAAGACCTTTCCACTCTTTTGGGATGTATCTGTTGCGGGACACGTTGCTGCAGGGGAGGACATACTAAAGGGAGCTGTTCGGGAAGTAGAAGAAGAAATCGGACTTAAGATCACGGAAAAAGTCTTGCACCCAATTGGTGTTTTTAAATCCACTCAGCCACACCATTCCGGCCTGATAGATTGTGAATTCCACCACACCTTTATCTGTCCTCTATCAGTATCTATCCACGCCCTTGAAAAACAGAAAGAAGAAGTTGAAGCCCTACAACTTATGCCAATCTCATTTTGGGAAAAAGACCTTGTTTCAACCACACCTTCTCTCTCCTATGTACCACACGAAGAAGTGTATTACAGAGAAGTCATCAATGCGATAAGGAAACGTTTATAACAAATCTATGAATTGCTGAAGATCATTCCATGCATAAGTATGCTGTGATCCCTTCGCCATATCTTTTACTACCATCGATTGTTGTTCCAATTCATCTTTCCCCAACAATACAACATAAGGGATATTTCTGTTGTTAGCGTATTTCAATTGTTTCTGAAGTTTTGTGTCGGAAGGATAGAGATCGGCTTTTATTCCTTGTTCCCTTAATTTTCTTAGTAAGGGAAGCGTAGCTAAAGCCTCCTGTTGCCCGAAATTCACAAATAGTACTTGTAGCGATTGGTCTATGGTAGGTGGAAACAGATCGAGTTCCTCCATGACCAG
>JABDQM010000186.1 GCA_013042315.1 Flavobacteriaceae bacterium
ATATAACAGCTTTTGGCCAGCCATTCCTTTTATTGTATTGACGGACATACTTGCGGAAACCCCGTGAGAATGGTGGTTAAGGGCGGTCCATCTCTCGAGGGTCATTCGATGAGTGAGAAACGGCAGCATTTTGTAAAGGAATTCGATTGGATTCGCAAGGGTCTGATGTTTGAACCCAGGGGTCACGATATGATGAGCGGCAGTATCTTATATCCCCCAAAAGACCCTGAGAACGATTTTGGAGTACTCTTTATAGAAACCAGTGGATGCCTGCCCATGTGCGGACACGGAGCTATTGGGACCATCACCATGGCGATAGAACAAAAGGTGATCCTTCCAAAAAATCAGGGTACGGTAAGAATGGAAACACCGGCCGGATTAATTGTAGCTTCCTATTCTAAGAAAGGGAACAAAGTAAGCTGGGTAAAACTTCAAAATGTGCCTTCTTACCTTGCAGCTGAAAATCTCGTAGTAGAATGCCCGGTTTTGGGCAGCCTTACTTTTGACGTGGCCTACGGAGGCAATTTTTACGCCATTATAGATCCTCAAAAAAATTATAAAGGACTTACCCATTATAGTGCTTCTCAGTTAGTGCAGTTAAGTCCGGAAATCCGAAAGCGGATCAATCAAAAATACGTGGATCACTTTATTCATCCACAAAATGATACCATAAGGGATGTAAGTCACCTGATGTGGACAGGTAAGCCGCTTACTTCAGAAGCTAGTGGCAGGAATGCTGTTTTTTACGGGGAAAAAGCAATTGACCGGTCCCCTTGTGGTACGGGGACTTCTGCCAGGCTGGCACAGTGGTTTGCGCAAGGAAGGATAAAACAGGGAGAAGACTTTATTCACGAAAGCATCATTGGATCGACTTTTACAGCGACCATTGAAGGTGTAGGTCGCATAGGAAATCACCCAGCTATCATTCCCGGAATAAAAGGATGGGCAAAGACTACGGGATATAATCGGATCACCCTGGATGAGGATGATCCGTATGTCTGTGGCTTTCAGGTAGTCTGATCTATCAGCCTAACCCAGTACTCTTCGCTCCATGCCCATAAAGGGTTGATCGTAGTATCGAACACCAGTAGCTTTGTACATGGCATTGGCCAGCGCACCCATGGCGGGAGGTAATCCTGGTTCTCCAAGTCCGGTAGGAGCGATCTCATTTTCTACAAAGAAGACTTCTATTTCCCTCGGCGCTTGTGAATGGCGGATCAATTTATAGGTGTCGAAATTCATTTCTTTAGGCGCTCCGTTTTCAAAGGTGAGCTGACTGTACATGGCGTGACCAATTCCGTCAACTACGCCTCCTTGTATCATATTTACGGCACCGTCTTGATTCACCACTATTCCACAATCTACTGCGCACCATACCTTCTGAACAACGGGATTTCCGTTTTCCATGATCATGTCGAATACTTCGGCTACGTAAGTGGAGTGGCAGTAATAAGCGGCAACTCCGCGATGCACGCCTGGCATTGGCGTTCCCCAACCGGACTTCTCCTTCACTAGTTTGAGTACTCCGGCATAACGTTCAGCTTCATAATCGTGTTCTGCGCCAACAGGGTCATTAATTGCCCGGTCAAATAATTCTAAGCGAAAATCGATAGGGTCCTTTCCGGCTAACTCAGCCACTTCATCGAGGAAGGACTGTTCGGCTCCGGCTGTAAAATTAGATCTGGGTGCACGCCATGCCCCGGTGGTGACATTGGTAGGCGCTATAATCTTTTCGGCAGAATAGTTATCTACCGTACCTGCAGGAAACCGATTTGGAAACACAGGGCCTTCCGGCAAGCCGGCACCTCTAACTGAAAATGCAATTAGCTTGTTATTTTCATCTAATCCCGCTTTGTACACAGAGCTATAGGTAGGCCTGTAGGTTCCCTGGGTCATATCGTCTTCTCTGGTGTAGATCATCTTCACCGGCGCTCCAATCTTTTTGGAAATGGCTGCTGCTTCCAGGCCGAAGTGGACATAGAGTCGTCTTCCAAATCCTCCACCTATCCGGGTCATATTCACCGTGATATTTTCAATAGGCATATTGAGCAATTTGGCCACAGAACCCTCGAGGGCTTCGGGGGTTTGTGTAGGGCCGATAAGTTCAGCGGCATCGGCGCTTACATTGGCAAAGAAATTCATAGGCTCCAGGGTATTGTGAGCGATAAAAGGAGCGGTATAGGTACGTTCTATCACTTTTGCTGCTTTTCTGAAGGCAGCCTCGGGATTTCCATCCCGCCGTTTTTCCTGAACTTCTCCCGACTCAAGGGCACTGGCCAGGCGTTCTTTGTGTTTGGCAGAACTTTCCAATTCCCCTACAGTTTCCCATTCTACCCTCAGTGCTTTTTTTGCCTCCATCAGGGGCCAGGTAGATTCACCGACTATGGCGATCAGCTCGTGAAAGCCTCTCTCGTCAAACATTCCGGGCTCTTCAATGGAAATATCGATGACAAAAGCATCATCAACACCGTTCATGCCAATAATTTCTTCCTTATTAAATTTTCCAATCTTCATTCCAAATGCAGGAGGATGGGCAATCATGGCTAATTTCATCCCGTCACGGTGAAAGTCGAGTCCAAAAAGCGGCTCTCCGGTCACTATTTTCTTACCGTCCACATTTTTCTGGCTGGTACCGATGAGTTTAAAGTCTTTTATTTCTTTGAGCTCTACTTCTTCGGGTATTTCGATGCCCACTGCTTTTGAGGCAATATCTCCATAGGAAACAGAACGCTCTCCTTCTTTTTCTTTGATCATACCTTCGCTAGCGGTGAGGTCTGCAACCTCAACACCCCATTCTTTAGCGGCAGCCTCCAAAAGCATACGTCTTCCTGTAGCACCGGCCATCCTCAAGGCATTCCAACTCAGGCGAATCGATAAACTTCCTCCGGCAAACTGATTTTGATAGAATCCGGTATTCAATGGAGCTTGTTCAACTACCACGTGTTCCCAAGGCACATCGAGTTCTTCCGCTACAATCATAGGCATAGAGGTACGCACGTTTTGCCCGATTTCGGGATTAGGAGAATAAATGGTCACCAGACCGGTATCCCCGATTTTAATATATCCGTTGATCTCATACCATTCTTCAGGAAGAGGCAGGCCTTGAGCTATTTCAGGCGAATTGGGCTTACAGGCATTGAGCCAGCTAAAGCCGATGATCATTCCCCCACCTGCAGCGGCTGATACTTTTATAAATGAACGTCTGTTATATTGTGTTCTTATCTTAGTCATTTCTCTTTATTTTAGGTAGTTAATTCAGG
>JABDQM010000190.1 GCA_013042315.1 Flavobacteriaceae bacterium
GTCTGTCAAAAAATGAACTCCTTCGGTTTACAGAAATCGTATTACCCTTTCTTGAACATTCTATCGATGCAAATAAACGGGAAGACAATTTATACCACTCTTACAACCTGATTAGCGTTGCACCGGGTGAAGGTACTTCGGTCGATTATCTGAGTGTGATGCTCGAGGGACAGGTTGCTGTGCTCAGTGCCGGATACCTGCAAGCTGAAGAAGTGCTAAAACTCCTCGACAGCCTGAGGAAAAGTGAGCTGTACAGACAAGATCAGAACAGCTATATACTCTATCCCAATAAGGATTTACCGGGATTCATGGTAAAAAATGTTATCCCTGAGGCTCGAGTAAAGGATTCTCGCTTGCTTACTCAACTTTTGGAAACAGGAAATAAGGCTTTGATAGAAAAGGATGTTAATGGCAACTATCATTTTAATGGAAACTTCCATAATGCCAATGATCTCAGCAGAGTTTTAAAGGAGCTTGAAAGCAGTGATTATGCTACTCTCGTTAAGGCAGAAAAAGAGCTGATACTTGATATTTTTGAAGAAGTATTTGATCACAAGTCCTTTACAGGAAGATCAGGAACTTTCTTTGGCTACGAAGGGTTGGGTTCGATTTACTGGCATATGGTCTCTAAACTTTTATTGGCAGTTATGGAATGCAGCAGACGTGCAATGGTTGAAGGGGCGCCAAATGCGGTTGTAAAAGCTTTGATGGAGCACTATCACGAGATCAATGAAGGAATTGGAGTGCACAAGTCGCCCGAGGTCTACGGAGCGTTCCCAACAGACCCTTATTCACACACCCCTGCAACCAAAGGGGCGCAACAACCTGGGATGACAGGACAGGTTAAAGAAGATATCCTAAGTCGTTTCGCAGAATTGGGAGTAAGTGTACAAAATGGAAAACTTTCCTTCGGTACAGGCTTAATCGAAAAAGAGGAAATCCTGAAAGAAGAAGCGGAATTTGCCTATGTGGATCTGCTGGGTAAGGAACGAGCTCTTAGCCTTAGTCCGGGGAGTTTAGGGTTTACCTATTGCCAGGTTCCAGTGATCTATAATTTCGGATCAGAGGAAGGGATGGAACTTCTCTTCAGGAACGGTGATTCTGAAAAGAAAGAGGGTCTTACTCTCGATGCAGAGACGAGTAATAAAATCTTTCAGCGTTCAGGAGATATTATACGGATCGATGTCAACCTTCCGAAATAACTGGCACCAATGTAATATTATATGTCAATACGGAGATAGCTTAGTGCGGCAATTTATCGCGCAGCAAACCGTATAGAAATGTACCTAGAATGGCCCCACCGATTACGAGGAACATAGTCAGTACACCTGTACCTACCAGGATATACATAGGTCCGGGACAGGCACCGGCAAGGCCCCAGCCAAGTCCGAATATAGATCCACCGATAAGGTATCTGGCAATACTTTTGTCCTTTGCAGGGATTTCTATAGGTCTGCCTTCAATACTGCTGAGTTTGGACTTCTTTATGAACCAGATTGCTGCAATTCCCACAGCAATGGCGGAACCAATAATCCCGTACATATGAAAGGATTGAAACTGGAACATTTCATAGATCCTGTACCAGGAAACGGCTTCAGATTTTACGAGGACGATGCCGAAGAATACTCCGACCAATAAGAATTTCAAAAGTTTCATGCGGTAAAGATTAAGGGATACAAGAAATGAACCATGATGAGTCCGCCTATAAAGAATCCGATTACAGCTACCAAAGAAGGCCACTGGAGGTTACTCAAACCGGATATTGCGGGTCCTGAGGTACACCCGCCGGCATATCGGGTACCGAACCCAACAAGAATACCCCCGCCGATCAGTATAAGTGAACCCTTTAATGTCAGTGCCGAACTCCAGTCGTACAATTCAGGGGGCAGGAGGGAAGCCCCTGCATTTTCGAATCCCAGGGAATCGAGATTTGCAACAGTTTCTGGGTTGAGGGATATAACCGAACCGTCAGAGAGGAAATTAACCGCGATAAACCCGCCTATAACTGCTCCCAGTACAACAGTAAGGTTCCATATCTGCGATTTCCAGTCGAATTTAAAGAAGGAGGCGAAATTATCTGCACCTCCCATGGTACAAAGGGTACGCAGGTTACTAGACATACCAAATGTTTTGCCGAAGTAGATCAGCACAACCATCACCAGGGAGATCAGCGGACCGGAAACATACCACGGCCAGGGTTTAAGTAAGAATTCCATGCATAAAATTTTGTGCAAAGATACATCAATGTACCTCTTTCAATGTAATCCTTGTTACAATTCCCAATTGAAGTTGATGATTAACTTCATTGATCTGTGAAAGGGAGAATTAGATCTACTGTTTTACGAATACCTGCGATTGAAAATCGGGAAGTACTTTACCCTGGGTAAGGGTAAGGACCGAACCATCAAGGGAATATGAATTTTCTGTTTCTTCAGACAGAACGATCTGTCCGTTTACAAGATCCCAGCTGCCTGTGGTAGACTGGTTAAAGCTGCAGGAAATGGCGTATTGATCGTTTGTTATAGGGCTGATATTCAATTGCATGGCATACTTGCTATAGCTCAGGTCTTCCCGCAGGATGATACTGGCACTCAGGCAGTCAAGTTCTGTCATAAGATCTTGTGAAAGGACATCATCGTTGTTGAGGTCTTGTGCCGGACTTACAATGTATTCCGAGAGATTATAGAGTCCGGTAATCGCATTGAGCTGATCCTGAGAGATTTTTGGTTCCGGGTTGGAGGAATCCTTGGAGCAGGAGAAGAGTAAAATTAAAACTAAAACAGTAAATAATGATTTGTTCATCATAGCAAATGAATTTATAA